>DASSSM010000360.1:0-2143 GCA_035708425.1 Pseudolabrys sp. | reverse complement strand
GACTATCTCGGCGCCTGGGGCGGTCTGATCGCGGCCCTTGCCAGTATTGGGATTGCGGCGCTGCTGATCATCACGGTTGCGCGCCGGCGTGGCGCGAACTTTATGCCGTCACGCAACTACGTCATCGGCGGCCTTGCGATCGGCCTGCTGTGCGTCGCCGTCTTCTTCGTCGGTGGCCATCCCTGGAGCGTGACCTTCGGCTACACGGTATGGGGTGCGAAAGCCGCCACCGCGCTGGGCTTCGACCTTTCGCACTCGGCATTCTGGCAGTGGCCTGGCCCCAAACATGCACTTGCAGAATCCGTACTGTCCGACACCTCCAGTCTCACGGATTTCGGAATGATTTTCGGCGCCATGGCGGCGGCCGCGGCGTCGAAGCCGTTCGCGCGTGCCAGCTGGCCGCCCGCCAGATCATTGCTCGCCGCTGTCATCGGCGGACTGCTGATGGGGTGGGGCGCCCGCCTCGGTTTTGGCTGCAATATTGGCGCCTTTGTCGGTGGCGTCGCCTCGGGTTCGCTGCATGGCTGGATCTGGTTTCTCGCCGCCCTGCCGGGGTGCCTCATCGGCATTCGTTTGCGGCCGCTGTTCGGCCTATCCCGGGAGTAGCGCCGTGCGGCTCGTTTACATCGTTGTCGTGCTGCTCGGCATCGGAGCCATTCTGACCGATCACCTGTCCAGCCCGTCGAGCGGGCGCGCGGTGTCGCCGGAGGATTTTGCAGGCGCATGCGCGCCTTGTGGCGCACCTTGTCCGTCCAAGAAGTAGAATCACGCCGGATTTTGCTTGAGGAAATCGTCGACTTCGGCTCGTGTTGCCGCGCCCATCAGCCCACCGAAGCGTGTGCACTTGATGGCGGCGGCAGCGCCTGCAAATCGCATCGCGTCGCGCAGGTCGCCAGACTCCACGAAGCGGAACGTAAAAGCACCATGGAAGACGTCGCCGGCGCCAAGAGTATCGATCGCCTTCACCTTGAACGCATCCATATGCTGGATCTCGCCGTTTTCGAGCCAGTAGACGCCCTCCGAGCCGTCGGTGAAGGCCAGAAAGCCTTTGAAAGACTGTCCAAGCTTTTTGAGCGCGGCGCCCAGGTCGTTTAGTCCTGTGGTGCCGCAAAGCGCCTCAGCCGACGAGATGACATGACTGCAGGCATGTAGCAGAGGATCATCGGGCGGTACTGCCTTGTCGAGGTCAAGCACGCGCGGAATGCCGCGCGCCTGTGCGGCCTTGCAGATCGGAGTCGCGAAATTCGGGTAGCGATTGTCGAGAAGCACCGCGTCAATATTCGCAACTGCACGCTCGGCGTGCTCCGGTTCTATCGAACTCAAACCCTGGTCACGGCGCGTGGCGATCGTTTTCTCTCCGTTCGCGTCAATCAGGATCAGCGAGACCGAAGAGGTTGCGCCAGCGACACGAATGGCCCCGCTGCAATCGATTTTTTCGCGCGTCAGGCTTCGAAGAATACGGCCGGCAAATTCATCGTCCTTCGCACCGAGCGGACCAGCAAAGCTTACGCGCCCCCCAAGGCGCGCGATTGCGACCGCGGCATTTCCGGCCTGGCCGCCGGACGTGATCATAAATTCTGATGCCTGCACCTTGGTGCCGGCGTCCGGGAACTTGTCCACGCGCATGACGATATCCTGCACGGCACCGCCCGCGCACAGGATTCGGGGCTGATTTTTTTCGCGCGGCTCAGTCAAAACGGACCTCGTCTTCTACCCATGCGCGGATAATGTGATGCGCGATGGCTACCGGAGGCGGGGTCGTCAGCCCCTGCGGGTGCTTGCGCGTCAGCATGCTCCCGATCTCATCCTTGCTAAACCATCGGGCGTCCTCGAGTTCCTCGCGATCGACGACGATTTCGTGCGTCAATGCCTCGGCGTGGCAGCCGATCATCAGTGAGGCGGGGAATGGCCAAGGCTGCGAGGCGAAATAGACCACGCGACCGCATGTGATTCCAGCTTCTTCGCGCGTTTCCCGGTGCACCGCATCTTCGATCGACTCGCCGGGCTCCATGAAGCCGGCAAGGCACGACCACATCGTCGGCACGAAGCGCGGGCTGCGGCCAAGCAGGCAGCGGTTGCCGTCGATTGCCAGCATGATCACCACGGGATCGGTGCGCGGAAAATGCTCGGCCTTGCACTGCGG
>DASSSM010000359.1:0-3659 GCA_035708425.1 Pseudolabrys sp. | reverse complement strand
CAGCCACGCCAATTTCGACACCCCGGTGGGACGGACCCGTCCCACCGGTTTCTTTTACCGTTTCATTCATTCCTGCCTCTTGTCCTGCGGTTCGAAGACTTGCCGCAGATCAGTTCGTCTTGGCGAGGAAGCCAGCGTCTTTCATCAAGCCTTCATGCAGCTTCTCGGCGTTTGCGACCCATTTTGCGTAGTCGTCGCCGGTCATGAAGGTCTGGTTGAAGGCCCCGTCGTCCATCAGCTTCTTCCACTCGGGCGTTTCGCGCACTTTCTTGAACAGGTCAATATAGTAGGCGACCTGGTCTTTCGTTACGCCCGGCGGCATGAAGTAACCGCGCAGCATGAGATACTCGACGTCCAAACCCTGCGACTTGCAGGTCGGAATGTCGTTCCACGACATATCGCTGGTGATCTTTTCTTTATAGTCGAGCTTCTTGCTGTCGAAGACGCACAGCGGCCGCAGCTTGCCGGCGCGCCAATGAGCAACAGCCTCGATCGGGTTGTTCACGGTCGAGTCGACGTGTCCGCCAACCAATTGCACCGCAACCGCACCGCCGCCTTTATACGGGATGTAGGTCATCTTCTTGCCTGTCGCCTTTTCAAGCGCGACGGTGATGATCTGATCTTCCTGCTTCGATCCCGTGCCGCCCATCTTGAAGGTGTTATCGGGCGCCGCCTTGATCGCATCGACATAGTCCTTGACGGACTTGTACGGCTTGTCGGCGTTGACCCACAGGACGAACTCGTCGAGCGCCATCATTGAGACCGGAGTGAGATCCTTCCAGTTGAACGGAATGCCGGTCGCCAGCGGCGTCGTGAACAGGTTCGACAGCGTGATAATCAGCTTGTGGCCGTCGCCTTTGGCGTTCTTCGCGGCCAGGAAGCCTTCGCCGCCAGCGCCGCCTGACTGGTTGATCACGACGACAGACTGCTTGGACAGGTTATGCTTGGTGATAATGCCCTGCATGACGCGGGCCATTTGATCGGCGCCGCCGCCGGTCCCGGCCGGAACAATGATTTCGATCGGATGGGTCGGTTCCCACGCTTGCGCGGGGATCGACATTGCCACTGCGCCGCCAAAACAAAGCGCGGCAACGCCTAAAGTCTTGCTGGTATTTCGCATTTCACTCCTCCCTTCAGTGTTCTGCGCGGCCGGTCTTTACGCCGGCTCGGCGTTTAACTCATCACCCTTGTGGGCATCGTATCCAGTTCAGATCAAATCACAAATAGCAGATAGTCCGGTACGCGCGTGCAATCGGCTGCGTCGAATACGCGCGGAAGCCCAATTTATCAGGCGTTTTTGCAGCGCAACAAGTATCGCGCGCAATAACCCAATAATTCAATCGCGCGATACCGGTAACACTAACACGGCGCCTGTTCCTGTTATTGCAAACCCGCAAGTGAAAAATTCGCTCCACTTCATCGCGCGTTCTCGACGCGACAACGATCGGGCAGTTCCAACATTCGATGAGCTGCTGGTATCGTCGGGCTGACGCAAATATTGATCGCGATTGCGCCTGCAAAAAAGTGAACGCCGCCGAGTCCGGGAATCGGCGGCGCAAATTTGGTTGCGGGGGGAGGATCGCACGCGGGCTTGACCCGCGGGTCCGGAAATGGGTCCCCGCATTCCGCCTTCGCGCTATGCGCTTCCGCCTACGCGCTCCGCGCTTCGGCGGACTCAAACCCGACGAAGCTCGCAAAGCGAGCGAAGGCTGGGTCGGCGGACTTGAACCCGACGAAGCTCGCAAAGCGAGCGTAGGCGGGCCGCGGGGACAACATTCGCACAAGAACGAATTAGCCTCGGCTTTTGGCCGAGGCTAATTCGTGCGCTTATGTTGGTTGCGGGGGTAGGATTTGAACCTACGACCTTCAGGTTATGAGCCTGACGAGCTACCGGGCTGCTCCACCCCGCGTCAAAATACGAAGCGCGGGGGAAGGCCCGCGCGTGTCGGGCGCTATGTAGCAACCGCAGATGCCCATTGGAAGGGCCAAAAACGGCTCAATTTCACAAACCTGTCATGAAACCGCGGCAAAAAACCGTAATGAAGGGGGCGGCTAAACGGGGCGGCGGCAGCTTCGGCGACGGCCTTGCAGCTGCCGCACGTTCGATAATTGCCGATGGCCGCCGGGCATTAACCGATCCCGAGCTCTCCGCGCCCGAGGCGGTGCACGAAATTCGAAAGGCGCTCAAGCGCTGGCGTGCATTGCTTCGCCTGCTCGGCCAGCCGCTCGGCGAACAAGCGGATCAAATGCGCAGCGAGGCGCGCGAGCTGATGCGCGGCATCGCCGGCGCACGCGACGCTCAATCGGCCCTCGATGCCCTGTCGGACCTGCGCAAGGCTGACTTGCCTTTGTCGCCGACGTCGGTTGAAACAATCCGCGCGCGGCTGACCGAGAGACGCGACGCCGCCGAAGCAAAGGCATTCACCAAGACGATGCGCGACCGGCTGTCGCGATATTTCGACTATGCGACGCTGTCGCTCGAGCGTTGGCCGCTCAAGGCGATCGATTTCGACACCGTTACCGACGGATTGACCGCGACTTACCGGCGCGCGCGACAGTTGCTCCCCGACAGCTGGTCCGATGCCGAGGCAGAGCACTTGCACGATTTGCGCCGGCGTGTGGTCGAGCATCGCCACCAGATGGATCTGGTCGAGCCGCTCTGGCCGCGGCTTGGAAAGGTATGGGCGGAGGAAGCGCAGCGCCTGCGCAACCGGCTCGGCTCCTGCCAGGATCTCGCAGTGCTCACCGAATTCACCACTCCGCACCAACCGCTCGCTCCCTGGCGATCGCGCCTGGCGCCGCTGATCGCGGCGCGCCGCGGGGCGCATCTGAAAATGGCGCAACGTGTCGCCGGGCGCCTTTTTGCCGAGAAGCCGAAGGCATTCAGGCAGCGCATTTCGGCGCTGTGGTCAGCCCGGCAATAAAAAACGGCCGCCAAAAATTGGCGGCCGCTTTTCATCATTCATCGTGTCGAGGTGAAGCAATTTGCGCAATCGTCCTTGGCAGGCCTGGCAGCGACCTACTCTTCCAAGCCTTGAGGCTTAGTACCATCGGCGCAGGGGAGTTTAACGGCCGAGTTCGGGATGGGATCGGGTTCAGGCTCCCCGCAAATACCACCAGGCCGGCCAAAGACGATGAAGCGCGAGCGAAGCGAGCGTCCCTGCACAAGCAGGGACCTCGATCCGCAAAACTGGTCGATCGTTTTCAGTGCGTCCATTTCGGATTTCGAAATGGGCATTGGAAATGAGAGCAATCAAGACAATCGAGCTATTAGTACCGGTAAGCTCAACGCGTTGCCGCGCTTACACACCCGGCCTATCAACGTGGTGGTCTACCACGGCTCTCAAGGGAGAACTCGTTTCGAGGTGGGTTTCTCGCTTAGATGCCTTCAGCGATTATCCCGTCCGCACATAGCTACGCAGCACTGCCGCTGGCGCGACAACTGCTCCACCAGAGGTGCGTTCATCCCGGTCCTCTCGTACTAGGGACAAATCCTCTCAATTCTCCTACACCCACGACAGATAGGGACCGAACTGTCTCACGACGTTCTGAACCCAGCTCACGTACCACTTTAATCGGCGAACAGCCGAACCCTTGGGACCTGCTCCAGCCCCAGGATGTGATGAGCCGACATCGAGGTGCCAAACGATGCCGTCGAT
>DASSSM010000358.1:0-2611 GCA_035708425.1 Pseudolabrys sp. | reverse complement strand
ATCGCGGCGGCCTTGTATCGGGCCCTATCGGCCGTGTATCGTAAGCGGTCCTCTGATCCCACGGCTGTGAGAGGTTGACTTGGACGTTGCAACTGAGCAGCCGGCGGGATTACGCCGGGACCCGATTGGTTGCACGGCTTGCCGCCCAGGCCCAGGGCATAAGCTCGTCGAGACGCGAGACCGGCCAGAGATTGACGAGCTTGGTGAGCACATCGGTGATGTAGGCCTGCGGATCGACTCCATTCAGTTTGCAAGTTTCGATAAGTGAAGCAATGCAGGCCCAGTTCTCAGCTCCCTGGTCGTGACCAGCGAAGAGCGCATTCTTACGATTAAGGACAATAGGACGGATTCCGCGTTCGACAATGTTGGTGTCAAGCTCGATGCGGCCGTCATCGAGGAAACGAGTGAGCCCGTCCCAATGGTTCAAGCCGTAACGGATGACTTCTGCGATCAGGGACTTACCCGAGACGCGCGTGAGCTGTTGTTCGAACCAGGTTTTGAGCGCGAGCACGAGAGGCTTGCTCTGCTCCTGGCGCACGGCACGTCGATCGCTGGCGCTCTTTCCTCGGATCGTCTTTTCGATCGCGTAGAGCGACGCAATTCGCTCCAGCGCCTCGCTGGCGATCGGCGCGTTGCCGCCCTTGGCGATGTCGAAGAACCCCCGTCGTAGATGTGCCCAACAGAAGGCGAGCGTGATCGCGTCATCATTCGCCGCATGGGCAATCGTCTTATAGGCAACGTATCCGTCGCATTGCACGATGCCGTGGTAATGTTCGAGCAGCTTAAGTGCGTGGACCGCGCCGCGGCCGGGAGCGTAGCTGTACGCGATCGCCGGCGGGTCCGTTCCGCCCGACGGCCGGTCGTCCCGAGCGATGGCCCAGAAGTATCCTTTCTTGGTGCGTCCGCGGCCGGGATCGAGTACCGGCGCCACGGTCTCATCGACCGCGATCTTGCCGGAGGCCAGAATGAGTTCGCGCAGCCGAACGCAGAGCGGCTTGAGTTCGGACGCCGCATAGCCCACCCAGAATGCCAGGACCGCGCGTTTGATATCGAGGCCTTGCGCGAGCAGCATCTGAGCTTGCCGATAGAGTGGCAGATGCCAAGCGTATTTGGCAACCAGAACGAAGGCGACCATCGCCTCAGTCGGCAATCCGCCCTTGATCAGCCGCTCGGGTGCTGGTGCCTGAACCACCGCCTCCTCACAGGCCCGGCAGGCATACTTGGGGCGGTGCGTCACGATCACGCGGAACTGCGCCGGTATCACGTCGAGCCGCTGCGAAGTCTCTTCGCCGATTACATGCATCGGCATCCTACAACATGGACAGTTGGTGTCTTCGGGCTCGACCGTCACATCCACGCGCGGCAGATGAGCCGGAAGCGTGCCACGATTGGCGCGGCGCTTCTCGGCACGCGTGCGCGCAGCCACCGCGTCCTTCTTGTCGTCGTCGGCCTCGTTTGCCGCAATGACTTGCTCGATATCCTCAAGCGCCAGCCCCAGCTGATCGCCATCGAGCTTCTCCGAGCGCCGGCCAAATTGTGCGCGCTGCAATTGACGCAACAGATGCCGAAGGCGGTCATTTTGCGACAGCGCCTGGTTGCGCTCGGCAATCGCCGCGTCGCGCTCGGCGATCGCGGCGTCACGCTCCACCCGCGCCGCCGCCAGCAACGCATGCAGCGCTTCAATGTCCGGTGGGAGTTGAGATGCGGTTTCGCTCACGCGCAATACTGAATCAGATTCGCGTCAATGAGTGTTCATCAACACGCAATTTTGATTCAACGGCTTTCACGATGTGGCTGTCGGCCGCGCAACATCACAGGCTTGCATCCGCGACCAGTCCATTCCATCAACAAGGACGGCAAGCTGCGATGCGCTCAGGCGCATCATGCCATTGCTGATCGGCGGCCATCGGAAAGCCCCATGCTCAAGCCGCTTCCAGAACAACACCAGACCGGACCCGTCCCAAACCAGGATTTTCAGACGGTCCGCCCGCTTCGATCTAAAAATGAAGAGCGTCCCCGAGAATGGATCGTGTTGGAGCTGCTCGCGCACCAAGGCGGCAAGACTGTCGGCGCCGCAGCGGAAATCCACCGGCTTCGTGGCCACCAGAACCCGCATCCCAGCCGGAACCGCAATCATGTCGCGCCCTTCACGGCGCGCAGCACGTCGATCAGCAGGCCCATATCGACACCCGAGCCGACACGCACGACAAAATCCTTGATGCCAATTTCAATGGCCGTCGATGCTGCCGCGGTTGACGACTTCCTGATCTCCGTCGCGGTCGTGACAACCGGCACAAACGCCGCACCCTCATCGGCCGGAAGCACCAACCGACCCTCCTTCGCAGCACGAATCCAGTTGAACAGATGCTGCGGAGTCATGTCATGGCGCCGCGCAATCTCGGCAACCGGAACACCGGAAGTCAGCGCCTCCGCGACCATCCGCCCCTTCTCCTGCGCCGTCCAGCGCCGACGGCGTCCAACCCCGGTGCGAATCTCAACCCGCCCACGAGCCAGCTTCGTGTCGCATATAGTATCGGTCATATGTGCAAAACTCTCCCGCCAACGAGCGCGAGAAGCCTGCAAAATCCCACGCGCTCAAATCAAGGTGCGG
>DASSSM010000357.1:0-5368 GCA_035708425.1 Pseudolabrys sp. | reverse complement strand
GGCCCGCCACCCAGAAAATATGCATGTGCGTGAAGAGCGCTATCAGGCCGAGGATCGCCACAATCTCAAACTGGATTTTGTGGCCTTTGTGCGCGATGCGCTCGGGCAGTGTGTGCAGGCGCAAGAAGAAAACGCCAAAGCCCACCACTGCGACAGCAAGGGTGATCGCCATGACGACCATGAGCACGTCGGTCTGGCCGGGCGCGGTGATGAACATCGGCAGATGATGAGTCGCAACGGGATGCGGCGATTGAGTGGTCGGGGCGTCGGCGGCGAAACTCGGTACCGAAGCAAGCGCCAACGAAACTGCCAGAAGTCGATGCACAGCCAATTACGCCTCCGCCAAAATGCGCCCGGCAGCCTTCGTAGGAAAGCAAACTATCCCAGAAGAGCATGAGTGAGAAGCACGGCTACAAATGCCATGGTTCTTGGCATCCCGCGCTAGCCTGCTTCTGTGTGTGAAGGTGACCATCACTTCGCAGCCGGCTATTGATCTACATCAAAAAGCCGCTGGTATTTCGTCGCAACTTGAAATTCTACCACGCTGAACGTCTAACCAATCGCCGGAACCACACGATGAAAATATCCAGCAGCGCCCGGACCCTTGTCATTTCCGCGATTTTCCTGTTCTTCGCTGCCGCCGCCCACAGCATCGAGCTCAACGGCGCCTGGGCGGACGATCCATCGATTTGCGGCAAAATATTCGTCAAACGAGATGCGAAGCTCGCGATGACAACAGACGCGGACAACTACGGGAGCGGATTTATTGTCGACGGAAATCAGGTTCGCGGAAAAATTGCCACGTGCAACATAAAGTCGCGCAAGGAAGAAGCTGGCCTCGTACACCTGATCACGTCGTGCTCCACGGACGTGGCGCTGCAGACAGTCCAGCTCAGCTTCAAGGTCGATAGCGATAGCAAGATAACCAGAATTTTTCCTGGCGTTCCTGAAATGTCGATTTCGTACAGCCGATGTCCGACGCAATAGCAACACGGCGGCCCAAAGGGCCGCCGTGCCACCACCCGAACGTTCCCCCTAAAGCGCTATGAGCTGACACCGAGCACGGTGACAGCGCGCCGGTTCTGCGACCAGCACGAGATGTCGTTGCAGACGGCGACCGGCCGCTCTTTTCCGTACGAGATCGTGCGCATGCGCTGCGCCTGGATGCCGCGCGACACCAGATAGTCCCGCACCGCCTGCGCACGCCGCGCGCCCAGCGCAATGTTGTACTCGCGGGTGCCGCGCTCGTCGGCGTGACCTTCGATGGTGAACTGGCTGTACTGGCTGTAGTTCGTGAGCCATTGCGCCTGCTTGTCGAGCGTCGCGCGCGACTGCGGCGTCAGCTCAGACGAGTCGGTTTCGAAGAACACGCGGTCGCCGACATTGACCACGAAGTCCTGCTGACTGCCGGGCGTTGCCTGGCCCGCTGCATTGGCTTGCGCGTCCTCTGCATTCTTGGCGCAGGCGGATATAGCCAACGCCACCGCAAGAACGGCAGCAAAGCGAGCAACGTGCAGCGTTTTCCTCATATCGATCATATCCGGTGCCTCCATTCACGCGTATCAACCGGAGCTTGCGTGAGGGTCTAGCAGGTCGTTCGTTAAACGAACGTTCCATCAACCTTGATGGAACCTTGCATGGACCCATTAAAACTACCCGAACCCCTTAAACCGTTTCCGATGGTTAAGACACAGTGACAATAAGGCCGGGTCACGACGATCACGATAAAAGCGGTGACCAAGCCGGATCCGAAGCATAACTGGGCGTCGGAACCTTCAGCTCGTTCCGTCCGGTGATATCGATGGTATAGAGCGATGGCCCCTGCCCGACATCACGAAAAAACATCAGCACCCGCCCGTTGGGCGCGAACGTCGGGCCTTCGTTGTGGAAGCCCTGCGTGAGCACGCGCTCGCCGGAGCCGTCGGGCTTGAGAATGCCGATCGCGAAGTTGCCGCGGGCCTGGCCTGTGAAGGCGATGTAGTCCCCACGCGGCGACCACACCGGCGTCGAGTGATGGCCTTCGCCAAAGCTGATGCGCTGAGCCGCCCCGCCGTTTGCGGACATCACGTAAATCTGCTGGCTGCCGCCACGGTCGCTTTCGAATGTAATGCGGGTACCATCCGGCGAGTAGCACGGTGCCGTGTCGATCGCCGGGGTATCGGTGAGGCGCGTGGTCTGCTTCGAACGCAGGTCCATCACGAACAAGTTCGCATTGCCCCCTTGCTGCAGACTCATGATCACCCGCTGCCCATCAGGCGAGAACCGCGGGGCGAAGGTCATGCCAGGAAAATTGCCGACGATCTCGCGCTGCCCGGTTTCGATGTTGAGCAGATAAACGCGCGGATCCCCCTGGCCGTACGACATGTACGTGATTTCCTGCGTCGACGGATTGAAGCGCGGTGTGAGAACCAGATCGTCGCCGCGTGTCAGGTAACGCACGGCCGCGCCATCCTGATCCATAATGGCAAGGCGCTTCACGCGACGGTCCTTCGAACCAGTTTCGTCGACGAACACGATCCGGCTGTCGAAATAGCCCTTCTCGCCGGTGAGCCGCTCATAGATCGCGTCCGAAATGATGTGCGCGATGCGCCACCAGTTGTCGGGTGTCGTGAAATACTGTTTGCCGTCGAGCTGTTGGCCGGCAAACACGTCCCACAGGCGGAACTCGGCTTTCAGTCTCCCGTCACCCTGGCGCGTGACGCGGCCCGTAACCAGCGCTTGCGCATTGATCGTCCTCCAGTCGGGAAAACGCGGCACGCTATCGCTGTTGGAAATCTTTTCGATAAACGCCGCCGGATTGATCGGCGCGAACAGGCCGCTGCGCTGGAGATTGTTGGTGATGACCGCAGTGACGTTTCGCCCGATGTCGCCTTCCGTTGGCCCGCCGGTCAGGAAATCCGGCAGCGCAATCGGCATCGGTTGCACGTTGCCTTGATTGATATCGATGTTGAGAACGGCTCGCGCCGGACGCGGACCCATAGCCGCCAACGCACCCGCGCCAACCAGCAGGCCGCGACGGCTTATTTTGGGAAAAGAATAGTCAGCCACGAGATTGCATTACCTTGCGGGAAGATCGTGAAACATCTGCCGTGTGTCGAAAGTGAAATCTATTTCTTTCCATTGGTCGTAATGTTCAGGCCGCAGCATGGTGTAGGGCTGCCCGACAAATACCGCGCGCACGGCGCTGTCGCGCATGGCGGTGAATTGCGCACCGCTGCCGCTGGTGAGCACCTGCGGCCCGACTGCGAGTGTTCCGTCTTTCCGGAACCTGATCCGGATCGTGACCTGCGTCTGACTGGCGTCCTGCATTCCGACCGGCGGATTCCACAGCGCCATCAACCGTGCGCGTAGGGCATCAATTTCCGACTGTGAGAGCTGCGCTGCCGCGCCGGCTGCCGTGCCGAGCGACGGAGTTGCGTTCGCCTCGACGCCGGTCGCTGCGTTGCGCTGCGAGTCGCGCTTGTCGAGCAGCGCTGCAATCTTGTCGGCGTCGAACTTCGGCTGCGGCTTCTGCGGTGGTTTCTTCGGCGGCAGTGGCTGCTGCTCGGCCTTGGTCTGCTTGGGCTCGTCCGGCTGTTTGAGTTTTTCGGCGATCGGGTCAGGCTTCGGCGGCGGCGGCTCGGGCTGCGGCGCAGCTTCTTTTGCGGCCTGCAATTCTTTTTTCTCGGTGATCTTGGGCTTGGCTTCTTCGACTGGCTTGGGCGGCTCCTCGGCCTTTTTCTCGACCAGCGGCTTCGGTGTCTCGACCTTGGGCGCGTCCTTGACGCCCTTGGTCATCTCCGAAAAATCCTTCTCGCTGATGAAGTCGACCGGCAGCGACTCTGCCGGCGTGACATCAAAACTCTTGCCGGAAAATGACAGCGTCGCCCACAGCAGCACCGCTGCGTGCAGGCCGGCCGAAATTGCGGTCGCCTTCCTCATCACTGCGCTTTCGCGCCCTGCTCAAATTCAGTGACCAAGGCTACACGATGAAAGCCGGCCGACGACAGCCGCCCCATCACCCTCATCATGGTGCCATAGTCGACCTTCTTGTCCCCGCGCACGTAAACCCGGGCCTCCTTGCCGCCGCGCGCCTCGGCCACGGCCTGCATCTTGGCGATCAGATCGTCCGCGGCGATTTCGCTATTTTGCAAGAAAATCTGGCCCTTCTCGGTGACCGACACGGTGAGCGGCTCTTTGTCCTGCTCAAGGCTTTTAGCCTGGCTCTGCGGCAGATCGATAGGAACCCCGACCGTCAGCAGCGGTGCCGAAACCATGAAGATGATGAGGAGGACAAGCATCACGTCGACCATCGGCGTGACGTTGATTTCGCTCATCACCCGCTGGCGATGATGCTTTCGCTTTCCGATAACCGGCGTGCCGGCATTGGCAGCCATGGGATAATCCCCTACCCGCGCTCGTCGATTTGCCGTGACAATATGGCGGCAAATTCGTCGGCAAAGCCCTCCAGCCGCTGCGCCTGCTTGTTAACCTCGGCCGCGAACTTGTTATAGAAAATGGTCGCCGGTATGGCGGCGACAAGGCCAAGTGCGGTCGCGAACAGCGCCTCGGCAATGCCGGGCGCAACCACCGCCAATGACGTGTTTTTGGATGCCGCTATCGACTGGAAGCTTGTCATAATGCCCCAGACGGTGCCGAACAGGCCCACAAAAGGGCCCGCCGAACCGATGGTAGCCAAAACCAGCAGCCGCCTTTCGAGCCGCTCGACCTCCCGGGCGATGGTTACTTCCATCACTTTTTCAATGCGCATCTGAAGGCCGCCGACCGCGCGTGCATTGCCCTCGAAGCTTCGCTTCCACTCGCGCATGGCAGCGACGAACAATGCCGCCATCGAGTGTGCGGGGCGGTTCGACAGTGTCCGATAAAGTTCATCAAGTGACTGACCGGACCAGAACGCCTGCTCGAAGCGGTCCATGGCGCGTCGTGACCGGGTGTAGAGCACGGTCTTGTCGATCGCGATCGCCCAGACCCAAACCGAGCAAACCAGCAATCCGACCATCACCGTCTTGACGACCCAATGGGCGTTCCAGAACAGCGTGAACAGCGAAAGATCGGATGAGGTCAGCGGGAGCACCGACTGCGCCACGTCGGCAGGATTCATAGGTTCGTCCTTTCCGCTCAATCCGATCCCGTCGGTCGAACCGGCGCCGCGCAATATCCGCAATCAACATGCGCGCGCGACGATGCCGCCCACGCGCCAAGTCCAAAACCGAACGTCTCGCGAAATTCGAAGGTCCCGTCCACCGGCGACCTACGAAATCCCCGCGAAACTTGGCCAAACTTGGGCGCGGAAGCGGGCTTTTCTGCCCTAAACAGCGCTGATTATGGTTAAGGACTCGTTACTTTTGGAAAAGGCCGCAAGCACAAA
>DASSSM010000356.1:0-4227 GCA_035708425.1 Pseudolabrys sp. | reverse complement strand
CCACGTCGAATGCGACCACCAGCGCGCCCATTTGGGTCAGACGCGTAATGATGTCGGCGATGCGTGTGCGCGGCCACGGCCACTGACCGATGCTGTTCAGGCTTTTTTCGTCAATATCGACGATGACGACCGGCCGCTGCGTTGCGTCACGCGGGTGCAGCACCTGGAAAAAGTCGAAGACGCGGACGCGAAGCTCGTGCAGCAGGATAGGATCGGCGAGCCGCAGTGCCGCGAGTCCGAGGAGCAGCAGGAGAGCAAGTCCTCGGGCCAAACCAAATCGTTGCGCCAATCGTGCAAGCCACGTCATTGAAAATTGCCTGCAACCGGGCGAAGCGACGCCGCGGTCATTTCTCCCGGAACGCCCGCATGAACTGGTCCTGCAACGGCTTGAACAGATAGGACATCACGCTGCGCTCGCCGGTCTGGACGAAGGCTTCCACCGGCATGCCCGGAATGAGTTTGACTTCGCCGAGCCGCGCCATCTCGCCTTTCGTCATGCCAATGCGGGTGTTGTAGTAGGTCTGACCCGTGCGCTGGTCGGTCGTGGTGTCAGCAGCGATACGCGTGATCGTGCCGTTGATTTCAGGTGTCGTGCGCAGATTGAACGCGGAGAAGCGCAGCATTGCCGGTTGGCCGACCTGTATCTGGTCGATATCGCGCGGGTTGATCTTGGCTTCGACCTGCAGATTGTCGGATTCCGGCACGATCAGCATGATCGCATCTCCGGCCGGAATCACGCCGCCTACGGTGTGAACTTTTGACTCCAGCACGACGCCGTCTTGCGGTGCGCGAATATCGATACGCTTGAGCTGATCTTCGGCCGCGACCTTGCGCTCGACGAACTCGCCATATTTGGCGTCGACCTCGCGCATATCCTTGGCGACTTCGCTGCTCAGATCCTGATCGATCTGGATGATCTGCAGCTCGGTCTCTGAAATCTTGCCCTTAGTCTGTGCAACCGCGGCGATCAGTTGCGCGCGCTCGCCTTCGAGCCGCGCGGCGTCGCGCTCGAGCGCGGTCAACCGCGTGATCTGCACGAGGTTGTTTTTCCAGAGCTCGCGGACGCCGTCCAGCTCCTTGCCGATCAGGCTTATCTCGCGGGCCTTGGCCTCCTGTTGGGCATTCAGTCCGCTGATTTCGTCCTGCAGCTGGGTGATGCGTTGCCTCAGTTGTGCCTTCTGCCCAAGCCGGGCGTTGCGGCGCAGCTCGAACAACTTGCGCTCATTAGCGAGCGCGATGGCGACGGGCGCATCGTCGGCGTGAGCAAGCAGCATGCGCGGGAACGTGACCGATTCCGCTCCATCACGTTCGGCTTCGAGACGCGCCTTTCGCGCGGCGAGCTCATCGAGGCCTTTGGTGACGATGGCAAGGTTCGCACGGGTAATCGTATCGTCGAGCTGCACGAGGATATCGCCGGCCTTGACGCGGTCGCCATCCTGAACATTGAGCTTGCCAACGACGCCGCCGGTCGGGTGCTGGACCTTCTTCACGTTCGAATCGACGACGACCGAGCCCTGCGCGATGAGCGCTCCGGCGATCTGGGTCGTTGCCGCCCAACCGCCCACGCCTCCGGCGAGCAGCAGCACGATCAGGCCGCCGGCCAGGAGATGACGATGTATGGAGTAGCGCGAGCTTCCCGGCGCGGCCGCGGGCAACAGCTCCGTAGCCCATTTTTCAAGGCGCTCGCTGACGACATGAATGATCTGCGGGATCTTCACGCGCCTGCACTCCCGCTCTCCGGAACGACCTTGAGTGGCCGCGGTCCTGGGAGCGGCCGCTGCAACACTTTGGCCAGGACCTCGTCTTTGGGGCCAATGATCTGGATGCGTCCTTGATTCATCATCATCAAACGATCGACGCCCGCAATCGCGCTGGGGCGGTGAGCGATCACGACGATGATGCCCTTGCGCTCCCGCACACCCAGGATCGCCTGCGTCAGCGCGTCCTCGCCGTCGGAATCGAGATTTGAATTCGGCTCGTCGAGCACCACCAGGAATGGGTCGCGGTAAACCGCACGGGCCAGCGCGATCCGCTGGGCCTGGCCGGCGGAGAGAGCCGAGCCCTGCTCGCCGATTTGCGTGTCATAGCCGGCCGGCAAACGGACGATAAGGTCATGCACGCCAACCGCCTTGGCGGCGGCGATTACGGCCTCGTTGTCGGCCTGCGGCTCGAAACGGGCGATGTTCTGCGCCACTGTGCCGGCGAGCAGCTCCACATCCTGCGGCAAGTATCCGATATGGCGGCCGAGCAAATCGGGCGACCACTGGTCGAGCGCGGCACCGTCGAGTCGGACGCTCCCGCGCACCGGTTGCCAAATCCCGACGAGCAGGCGGGCAAGCGACGATTTTCCGGAGCCGCTTGGCCCGATGATGCCAAGCCCGTGGCCGGCTTCGAGCTCGAATGTAATATCCTGCACGACGATTTTCGGCACGCCGGGAGGTGTTGCACTGACGGCTTCAACGGTCAGTCGCTGCACCGGCGCCTGCAATTGCATCGGTGCCGATTGTAGGGGTGCGGCTGTGAGCAGCTTGTTCAGCCGCTGCCAGCTTTGCCGCGCGTTGACAAAGCCCTTCCAGTTCGCAATGGCAAGATCGACCGGTGCCAGCGCACGGGCGCTGAGGATCGATCCGGCGATGATGATGCCTGCGCTTGCTTCCTGCTGGATCACCAGATAGGCGCCCACCGCGAGCACGCAGGATTGGAGCAACATTCGGAAAACTTTGGAAATCGCACCGAGGCCGCCGCCGAGATCGCTCGCCTCCTGCTGGCCGTGCATGTACTGCCTGTTCGCCTCGCCCCAACGTGCGGCAATGCGGCCAGCCATTCCCATGGCAACGAGCGCCTCAGCATTGCGCCGGCTCGCTTCCGCGAGGCTATTGCGAACAATGGCGGCCTGCGTCGCCGCCTTGGTGGGCGCGCGCATGAGGATCTCGGTGAGCAGCGTCAGCGCAATCAAAATGATCGCGCCGGCGAGTGCGGTAAGTCCGATGAGCGGATGGAATGCAAAGCAGATTGCAAGATAGAGCGGGATCCAGGGCAGGTCGAAAAGCGCCACCGGGCCAAGGCCCGAAAGATAGGAGCGGACGGCATCGAGATCGCGCAGTGGCTGCGTGCCGTCATTCTGACCGCCGATGCGCAATGGCATTCGTATGAGCGTGTCGTAGACGCGGCCGCTGAGAGTTTCATCCAGTGCGCCGCCGATCCGGACAAGAATTCGCCCGCGAATTGCGTCGAGAACGCCGAGGGCCGTGAACAGCACCGCCACAAGGACCAGCAAGCCGACCAGCGTCGGCATGCTGCGGCTCGGCAGCACGCGGTCATAGATTTCGAGCATGAACATCGCGCCGGTCAGCATCAGCACATTGCTCATGCCGCTGATGACGGCGGTGCCGTAGAACGCGCCACGGCAAGCGGCGAGTGCGGCCGCGAGTTCAGAGCGAACCGGAAGCTGGCTTCGATCCGATTGGCTACGCTGCATCGAGCACCCTGACGACTCCTGGCCCTGGCTTGTTCAGGGCCACCCCGGATAGCCGGGATCCAAATCCCTTTGATTTAAATATGACACGAAAGGCCGGATTTGTCGCCGGAGGCGCGAAAGCAACGTTAATGACGGTTCCGTGTGCGCAGATTGGCCCGGTTGCAAAGATCGGCTCGAACCGCCCCATAGCGGCCGCGCTATCGAGTGGCGCGGCTAGGTATGATGCAGGATGTCGCTCCCGCTCAAATTAATGTTTGTACCGGTCAGGTGGATTTCCATGTCCACGTGGTTCGCCGTGTCGGTCGTATTGACGTAGACGATCGTCTGGTTGTTTGCGCTGTCAACGAACCAACCGATGCTGTGGGCAGCCACAGCACTTGCCGCGTCGACCAGGCCCTGCACTGTATTCGCGCCGACGATTGCCGTCAGGTCGATGTGATCAGAATTGTGCATGAAATTCGTAATCGTGTCGAAATTTCCGGCGCCAGGCTGCGAGTCGGCGATCGACTTAAACACAAAAGTATCACTTCCTGCTGTTCCTATAAGCGTATTGCCGCCATTGCCCGCATCGATCACCCCGCCGGAGCCGGAAGTCGCCGGATCTGCGATGAGAATTCCCCCGCTGCCATCGCTCGTTAAAACGAAGCTTTCCGTCGTGTAGTCGCCATTCCCAAACTTTATGCTGCCGAGTGTAGTCGTGGCGCCGTCGATATTTTCGGAGATTGTAAGCGTGCCCCCGGTATCCGCCC
>DASSSM010000355.1:0-4391 GCA_035708425.1 Pseudolabrys sp. | reverse complement strand
GGACGCGCTGATGAAGCTCGACTTGGCTGCCGGCGTCGACGTCGAGATCAAGCTCTAAGGCCGGGATGGGACTAGCAATGCGTACGGGTGTAGTTGCTCAGAAGGTCGGAATGACCCGGGTGTTCACCGAGGCCGGCGAGCACGTGCCGGTCACGGTGCTGCGCCTCGCGCAGTGTCAGGTGGTTGCCCACCGGACCAAAGACAAGAATGGCTATGTGGCGCTACAGCTTGGCTCGGGCCCGCGCCGCTCGAACAACATGAGCAAGGCTGACCGCGGCTATTTCGGCAAGCAGAAGGTCGAGCCCAAGCGTAAGCTTGCCGAATTCCGCGTGACCGAGGACTCGGTCATTCCCGTCGGCGCAGAAATTACTGCCGATCACTTTATTCCCGGCCAGTTCGTCGATGTCTGCGGCATCACCATCGGCAAGGGCTTTGCCGGCGGCATGAAGCGCTGGAATTTCGCCGGCCTGCGCGCGTCGCACGGCGTGTCGATCTCGCACCGTTCGATCGGGGGCACCGGCGGCCGTCAGGATCCGGGCAAGACGTTCAAGAACAAGAAGATGCCGGGTCACCTGGGTGTCGAGCGCGTGACGACGCTCAATCTCAAGGTCGTGCAGACCGACGTGGAACGCGGCCTTCTGCTTGTCGAAGGCGCGGTTCCTGGCGCCAAGAGCGGCTGGGTTACGGTGCGTGACGCGGTGAAGAAAAAGCTGCCAAAGGAAGCGCCGAAGCCCGGCAAATTCCGCGTCAGCGAAAGCGCCGAGACCAAGTCCGAGGCCAAGGCGGAAACGAAATCCGCGCCGAAGGCCGAACAGAAACCGGCCGCGACGTCTGCGCCTGAGGCTGCCGCTCCCGCCGCGAAGGAGGGCGCGTGATATGGAAATGAAGATCACCACCCTCGAAGGGAAAGAAGCCGGATCGGTCAAGCTGCCGGATGCGATCTTCGGGCTCGAACCGCGGACCGACATCATCCAGCGCTGCGTCAACTGGCAGCTCGCCAAGCGCCAGCGTGGCACGCACAAGACCAAGGGCCGCGCGGAAATCTGGCGAACCGGTAAAAAGATGTATGCGCAGAAGGGCACCGGCGGCGCCCGTCACGGCTCCGCGCGCGTCCCGCAGTTCCGCGGCGGCGGCCGCGCTTTCGGTCCGTTGGTTCGCAGCCACGCGATCGATCTGCCGAAGAAGGTCCGCGCGCTCGCGCTCAAGCATGCGTTGTCCTCGAAAGCCAAGGACGGCGGCATCATCGTTCTCGAGAAGGCGTCGGTGAAGGACGCGAAGACCAAGGCGCTTGCCAAGCAGTTCGGCAAGCTCGGCCTTGCCAACGCATTGATCATCGACGGCGCGGAGATCGACGCCAACTTCCGCAGCGCAGCGCGCAATATCCCGAATATCGACGTGCTGCCCGTGCAAGGCATCAATGTCTACGACATCCTGCGGCGCAAGACCTTGGTGTTGACCAAGGCCGCGCTCGATGCGCTGGAGGCGCGATTCAAATGACCACCAGCGATCCGCGCCACTACGACGTCATTATCGCCCCGGTGATCACCGAAAAGGCGACAATGGGGTCCGAGCACAACAAGGTGACGTTCAAAGTCGCCAAGAGCGCCACCAAGCCGCAGATCAAGGAAGCGGTGGAGAAGCTGTTCGACGTCAAGGTCAAGAGCGTCAACACGCTCACCCGGCCTGGAAAGTGGAAAGTATTCCGCAACAGGATCGGACAGCAGTCCGATGTCAAACGCGCGATCGTGACGCTCGAAGAGGGTCACAGGATCGACGTGACTACGGGCTTGTAAGGAGAGCGTTGCGATGGCGTTGAAAACCTACAATCCGGTGACGCCGGGCCAGCGCCAGCTGGTGACCGTCGACCACTCGACCCTGCATAAAGGGCCGCCCGTCAAATCGTTGACCGAGGGGCAAAACTCGACTGGTGGCCGCAACAACCACGGCCGGATCACCTCGCGTTTTCGCGGCGGGGGTCACAAGCAGGCCTACCGGCGGATCGATTTCCGCCGCAGCAAGTTCGACGTGCCGGCAACGGTCGAGCGCCTTGAATATGATCCGAACCGCACGGCGTTCATCGCGCTGATCAAGTATCAGGATGGCGAGCTTGCCTACATTCTGGCGCCGCAGCGGCTTGCGCCGGGTGACTCTGTCATCGCCTCGGAGCATGCCGACGTGAAACCTGGCAATGCGATGCCGATCGCGAATATTCCGGTCGGCACGATTGTACACAATGTCGAGATCAAGATCGGCAAGGGCGGGCAGATCGCGCGCTCGGCCGGCAGCTACGTGCAGATCGTCGGCCGCGACCAGGACTATGTGATCCTGCGTTTGAGCACGACTGAGCAGCGTCTCGTACACGGCCGTTGCATGGCGACGGTCGGCGCGGTTTCCAACCCCGACAACATGAACACCACCATCGGCAAGGCTGGACGCCAGCGCTGGAGAGGCCGCATGCCGCACAACCGCGGCATCACCATGAACCCCGTCGATCATCCGCATGGCGGCCGCACAAAGGGCGGCAAGCACTGGGTCACGCCGTGGGGCTTCCCGACCAAAGGCAAGAAGACCCGCAAGAACAAGCGTACGGAGCGCTTCATCGTTGCGAGCCGGCACGACCGCAAGAAGAAGCAGCAGTAAGGACAGAGAGCTATGACGCGTTCAAGTTGGAAGGGCCCGTTCGTCGACGGATATCTGCTGCGCAAGGCAGAAGCCGCGCGCGCGTCCGGTCGTCACGAGATGATCAAGATCTGGAGCCGCCGCTCGACCATCCTGCCGCAGTTCGTCGGACTTAACTTCGGCGTCTACAATGGGCAGAAGCACATCCCGGTGCTGGTGACCGAGGAAATGGTCGGCCACAAGTTTGGCGAGTTCGCGCCGAGCCGGATGTTCTACGGCCATTCGTCCGATCGTAAAGCCAAGCGCGCGGGCGCGCCTGCGGCGCCGGGCGCTCCGGCGCCAGCGGCAGCACCGGCTGCTCCGGCCGCAAGCTAAGGGATAAAGAGCAACGTCATGGGCAAGCGCCACCGCGAACGGGACCTCGGCGAAAACGAGGCCAAGGCTGTGAGCAAGATGCTGCGGATCTCTCCGCAGAAGCTCAACCTGGTCGCGCAATTGATCCGCGGCAAGAAGGTTGCGAGCGCGCTCGCCGACCTTGAGTTTTCGCGCAAGCGCATCGCCAAGGACGTGCGCAAGTGCCTGGAATCGGCGATCGCGAACGCCGAGAACAATCACGATCTCGACGTCGATGATCTTGTCGTCGCCGAGGCGCATGTCGGCAAGGCACTCGTGATCAAGCGATTCACCCCACGCGGCCGCGGCCGTGTTGGACGCATTTTCAAGCCGTTTTCTCACCTGACGATCGTCGTGCGTCAGGTCGAGGCGCGGGCGGAAGCCTGAGGAGTAGGCGATGGGTCAGAAAGTCAATCCAATCGGGCTGCGCGTCGGTATCAACCGTACGTGGGATTCACGGTGGTTCGCGGGCAAGGCTGAGTATGGGACGCTTCTGCACGAAGACATCAAGATCCGCAAAGAGCTGATGAAGCAGCTCAAGCAGGCGGCGGTATCGCACATTGTGATCGAGCGTCCGCACAAGAAATGCCGTGTTACGATTCACTCGGCACGCCCGGGCGTCGTTATCGGCAAGAAGGGCGCGGACATCGAGAAGTTGCGCAAGTCCGTCGCCAAGCTCACCGACAGCGATGTCGTGATCAACATCGTCGAAATCCGCAAGCCGGAGCTCGATGCGCAGCTCGTTGCCGAGTCGATTTCGCAGCAACTCGAGCGCCGTGTTGCGTTCCGCCGCGCCATGAAGCGCGCGGTTCAATCCGCGATGCGCCTCGGCGCCGAAGGCATCCGCATCAACTGCTCGGGCCGTCTGGGCGGTGCCGAAATTGCACGCATGGAGTGGTACCGCGAGGGCCGCGTGCCGCTGCACACCTTGCGTGCCGACGTCGACTATGGCGTTGCCACCGCGTTCACGACCTATGGCACCTGCGGTGTGAAGGTCTGGATCTTCAAGGGCGAAATTCTCGAGCACGACCCGATGGCGCAGGATAAGAAGCTCGCCGAAGGCGAGAGCAGCCGCCCGCGCCGCGAGACCGCGGCTTAAGAGGACGAATAGAGTTTTAAGTCATGTTGCAACCGATCCGCACAAAGTTTCGCAAAGCGTTCAAGGGCCGCATCCATGGTGTTGCCTCGAGCGGCAACACGCTTGCGTTCGGCCAATACGGCCTCAAGGCGCTTGAGCCGGAGCGCGTCACTGCGCGCCAGATCGAGGCCGCACGCCGCGCGCTCACGCGCTTCATGAAGCGGTCGGGCCGGGTCTGGATTCGCGTGTATCCGGACGTGCCGGTTTCTAAAAAGCCGATCGAAGTGCGCATGGGTAAAGG
>DASSSM010000354.1:0-4466 GCA_035708425.1 Pseudolabrys sp. | reverse complement strand
TTGGCCCCTTCCCCGGTGCGCCGTTCAACCCGACTGGACCCCTCGCCCAGCGAGCTACGCGCGCGCCGTCCTGCTTTGGCGGACGTTAAAATCGTCACCCATATATTTCCGACAAGTTATGCGGCAGTGGACCGCGAATTGCCCGCGCTGATTGCCAGGCACAAGCCGGACGCATTACTGATGTTCGGCCTTGCGCCGCGCGTGCGTGGACTTCGCGTGGAAACCCGCGCGCGAAACGCCCTGGCGCTCTTACCCGACGCTGGCGGTGCGTCATTGGGACGCCGCGCCATCGCTGTCGGCGCTCCGACGTCAATGAAGCTACGGACACCAGCTCGCCCGCTGCTTGCGGCGCTTCGCGGCCTGCGGCCTCGAGCCACACTTTCCCGTGACGCGGGGCGCTACCTCTGCAACTACCTGTGCTGGCGCGCTGCCGAAACGGCATCGACCAGCACCAGACCCCGATTCACCACCTTCATTCATGTACCGCCGGTGCGCCGCGGCCCGAGACGAAAACGCGACAAGGCATTGGCGAGCCTCAATGACCTGACCGTTGCCGGGGCCCGCGCTCTTGTCGCTTTAGTCGCGGCAGCACGCCGTTAATATCTGGGGCGCATCATGTGCGCATACCGATCGGAAAAGCTCTATTATCCGCGATCATGATACCCACCAGGTCACCGCGCCGTCCTCTCGCGATTGTCATGTTTGCCATTCTCCTTCTTTTCATCGCGCCCATTATTGCCCGTGCTGCCTTGTACGCGTTGAGCGACGACCCGCGCTCGTGGCGCGATGCCGATTGGTCAAGCGCCGGGCTTCTGCCGGCTGCGCCCGATTCCGCACCTGCGCGGGTCATCATCTTCACCGGCACGGCCGGCGCCTGGAAAGGCATTTTTTCGGTGCACAGCTGGATCGTGCTCAAGCACGTGAATGAGCCGCGCTGGCAACGTTATGACGTGGTCGGCTGGGGGCAACCGATCCGGCTCAACAATTGGCCAGTCGACGGAAAATGGTACGGCAACAAGCCGGTCATGCTCGCGGATATTACCGGGCCGGAGGCCGAAAAGCTAATCCCGCGCATCAAAGCCAGGGTGAAGGACTACGACTACTCGCAGACCGGCGACTACCGGATCTGGCCTGGCCCGAACAGCAACAGTTTCATTGCCGCGATCCTGCGCACCGTGCCGGAGCTCGGTCTTGCATTGCCGCCGAACGCAATCGGCCGTGACTTCCGATATGGTCTTTATGCCGGACAAACGGACAGCGGCACCGGATTTGAAATCAATCTGCACGGCCTGGCCGGGTTAAAGCTCGGTTGGGTTGAGGGCGTCGAGGTTAATCTTATGGGTCTGGTCGCTGGTCTTGATCTGCGTCACCCGGGGCTGAAGTTGCCGGGCTTCGGACGGATTGGCATAGATCCTCCCGTCACGACCGCACTGGCCCGCTGAATTCCGGGTGAAGTCGGGCAAGATCCGAGGCGACTCGCGCAACGCTATGTCTCCGCCGAACACGAGTCCCGTCGCGATTTCGATTTTGGCAAAGGCGCCGATCCCGGGCTTCGCCAAGGCCCGGCTCATTCCCGCAATTGGAGCACATGCCGCAGCAGTGCTGCAGGAGAGATTAACTGAGCGCACAGTCGCGACCGCGCTCGCTGCCGGCATCGGCCCGGTCACGTTGTGCTGCGACCCCGATGCCACGCACGACACATTTCTGAAAATGGTCGCGCGGATGAGGATTACCCTCAGGCCGCAGCCGCCGGGCGACCTCGGCACCCGGATGCTTGCAGCGGTGGCTACCAGCACCGGACCAGTTCTGGTGATCGGTACCGACTGCCCTGCCCTGACCGAGGCCCATCTTCGCAGCGCCGCCATGGCGTTGCGTGACGGCAATGATGTTGTTCTCATTCCTGCCGAGCGTGGCGGTTACGTCCTTCTCGGGATGCGCAAGGCGCAGCCCGCGCTCTTTTCGAATATCGCCTGGGGCGGGAGCAGCGTTCTCGCCGACACGCGCGCGCGGATCGTCGAACAGCGTCTCATGCTGGTCGAGCGTCCGCCGCTGTGGGACGTCGACAGGGAAACCGATCTTGCACGCCTTGAGCGGGAATTTCCGGAGCTTAAACTTTAGCAATCATTGCACGCGGATCAGGACAAGACCACAGACAATGAGACATGCGGCCAAGATGCGGGCCGCGCGCAAAGGCTCTTTCAAAACCACGACGGCAATCACAGCGCCGAACAGGACGCTCGTCTCGCGCAAGGTGGCGACGATCGCAATGGGCGCCACCGTCATCGCCCAGATGGCGATGCCGTAGGACAGAACCTGCAAGGCGCCTCCGGCAAAGCCGCGCAACCAGAAGCGCTGCATCGCTGGAATGACGTCTCGTCCGTCGCGATAGAGCGCGTAAGGTACCATCACAATCGCAATTCCGATGAAGAGCCAGACCGAATAGCCGTTCGGGTTTGCCGACAGCCGGGCTCCTATGCCGTCGACCACGGAATAGGCACAGATCGTCAGGGCGGTGAACAGAGCGAAACCGATCGCACGGCGATCAATTTCGGCCAGGTGCCGCCCGCCGCGCGCGGAGAGCAGCAAAACGCCTGCGACAAGCGCGACAATCCCCGTCCAACCCAACATGCTCAATTTTTCGCCGACAAAGATCGACGTGACCGCGGCCGTCATCAGAGGAGCCGAGCCGCGCGCGATTGGGTAGACCTGACCAAGATCGCCGGTGCGATAACTTTCGATCAGAGAGGCAAAATAGACGAGATGGATGACAACCGACGCAAGCAACCAGGGCCAGGCCGCCGAAGCAGGCATGCCCACCAATGGTGCAAACGCGAACGCCACGATACCGGAGCCCACGGAAATCAGGGTCGTCGTCGAGAGCGGATCGAGACCAACCTTTATCAGGGCATTCCAGCCGGCATGGCATGCGGCGGCAAACAAAACGGCGAGAAAAACAAAGGTTTCCATGAGAAGGCTTTATCACCGACCCGGATACGGCAATCCAGCGGGCGGGCGATTCATGAGAGAGCCGGCTTGGTAGGCATAGAAATCCAGTAAACGCCACGGAACCGGAAATTTATAGCGACTGATACTTTAGTGGCTAGCCGTTCGCACGGGCCGAGAGTATCGTTTTTAAAACGCCGAATAATGGCGCCATCCGGGAGGAGACAATGGGACAATCACGTCTATCGCGTCGTACTGTTCTCAAGACTGCCGCCCTTGGTTCCGCGGCAGCAATTACTGCTCCGTATGTCAGCGGCGTCTATGCCGCAGGTACACTGACCCTTGGCGTGTGGGATCACTGGGTGCCCGGTGCCAACAAGGCAATGGACAAGCTCTGCAAGGAATGGGGAGACAAGAACAAAGTTGAGGTGAAAATCGATTACATCACCTCGCAGGGCGACAAGGATATTCTCACCGCGAGTGCCGAGGCGCAGGCCGGCACTGGTCACGACATCATGTCTCATCGCGCCTGGCAGATTCAGGTGCATCGCCGCGTGCTCGAGCCGATCGACGACGTCGTCAACGGCCTCATCAAGCAACACGGCGAGATCAGCCCAGTTGCCCGCTACCTCGCCACGCACGACAATCACTGGTACGGCATTCCGACCACCGTCGGCAGCCAGGTGAAGCCGCCCGCCTCCCGCGTCGATCTCTACAAGCAGCACTGCGGGATCGATCTCACTCAAGTCTTCCCGGCCAACGATCAGCGCGACCCAAAACTGATCGAGGCCTGGAACTACGACAATTATCTCAAATACGCGGAGCTGCTGTTCAAGGCCGGCAATCCAATCGGGCTTCCGATGGGGCAGACCAGCGACGCCATCGATTGCACCGGCGCCATGTTCCGCGCCTTCGGCTCGGTGGTCGTCGACGAGAAGGACAACATCAAGATCAACTCGGACGCGACGCGTCACGCGCTCGAGTATTTCGCCAAGCTGATGCAGTACCTTCCCCCGGAGGTCTATGCCTGGGACGATGCCGGCAACAACCGCTGGCTGATCTCCGGCAAGGGCTCCGGCATCATGAATCCGCCGAGCGCCTGGGCGGTCGCCAAGCGCGACAACCCGAAGGTGGCGGAGCAGGTGTGGCACCACGACATGCCGAAGGGTCCGGCTGGCCGCTTCGCCGGTCAGTTGCCGTTCTTCTACGGCCTCTGGGCCTTCTCCAAGAACAAACCGGCGGGCAAGGATCTGCTGTCCTTCATCTCGCAGAAGGAATCGGCACGGCAATATGTCGAAGCCTCGCAGGGTTACGACCTGCCGTCATTCAAGACCTTCTACGACTTCGAAACCTGGAAGACGGTCGGCCCGCCGGTCGGCACGGCGTACAACTATCCGCCGCGCGGCGACGAGCAGCCGAGCGTGACCGGCTTCCCGGCACGCCCCGCGATCGGAGCCCAGATCTATAATCAGTCGCTCCACACCGTCATGGTTGCCAAAGTGGCCCAGGCCAAGGAGTCGATC
>DASSSM010000353.1:0-2025 GCA_035708425.1 Pseudolabrys sp. | reverse complement strand
TCCGCCGGCGTTGGATATTCGGTAGATCACCCATGCTTAACGAGGTTTATAATGCCCGAATCCTCGACCTGGCGGGCAACATCCCCCATCTGGGCCGGCTCCCCGCGCCCGACGCGACGGCGACGGCGCATTCAAAGCTTTGTGGATCCACGGTCACGGTGGACCTGAAAGTCAGTGACGGCGCGGTGAGCGACTTCGCTCATGACGTCAAAGCGTGCGCGCTCGGACAAGCATCATCCTCAATCATGGCGCGACACGTCATCGGCGCAAAACCGGCCGAATTGCGTGAATTGCGGGAAACAGTACGAAAGATGCTGAAGGAGAACGGCCCCCCTCCGGCCGGCAAATGGGCCGACATTGCCGTGCTTGAGCCGGTGCGGGACTACAAGGCGCGCCACGCCTCGACCATGCTCACCTTTGATGCCGTGGTGTCTGCCCTGGATCAGATCGATGCGAGGTCGGCCACCAAACGGACGCAGGCCGCCGAGTAGTTACTTCGCGGCAGCCAAACCGCCGGTCTTTGCCCGCGGCAACTCGGCCCGGTCGCTGGACGGCTTACGGCATCCTGCCGAGAGCCGCGGCAGGTTCTGTGAGGCGCCGGTATTGCCAAGACGAATTCCGGTAACGAGTTGAGCGCTCTGCGTCTTGATCACCATCGAGTGGCTGCCCATTGCCGCAAAAGCACCGATCAGCGTTGAAGGAACGCGTGCCGTTGCGTGAGTCAAAAGCTCATCCGGTCCACTGCGCCGCTCGGTTGAGACGACTTTCAAGACCGCCGAATTGCTGCCGACACGCAGGCTGATCGAATCAATCGCCGCGGGAAGCGGCGTCTGCTCTCCGCGATGCCGGCGTTCGACGTAGCTGACGTCGTAGCTGTCAGCGCCCGGACTACAGGCCACAACAAGGTCAAAAGAACCGATCTCTTCGCCTTCGACTGTGAGCGGATGACGGCGGGCGAGTGTTGCCGCGCCCGCAAGATCCACAAGCGACCACTTTTGCTCACTAATGGCGGTCACCTGCAAACCACTTGTCGCCCGGTGAGCTGGCGGCGGCATCAGCGCAGGCGAAGAAGTCGCGACGGTCGCAGCGGCCGGGACGTCGGCATCTTCCGTCGTCAACTTCGTAAGCTTGAGCTCATCGCGCGTAAGCGCATGCATCGGCTCCCAGGGCGGAATGCGCAGCGCGACTTCAAGCAAGTCGGCGGATGCACCCATGTCGGCTGTGTAGCGCGCAAGCCGTCCAATATCTCGCTGAACCAACACCAGATCCTCAGCCGAATAGCCGGCGGCGGTCGGATCTTCGCGGCGATCGCCAAGCCAAATCTGATGCACCATCACGCGCGACTCTGCCGGCACTGTCCGGCGCACGCCGCCCAGCAGCACAAAGGCGCACATCGACTCGCAATCAGCTTGTGGCGAGAACGTTACGCGCGGTCGATCCTCACTGTCCGCGGGAAGATCGACAAGGCTGCCGACTGTGGTCGCGAGCTTTAGTTTGCGCAATTCTCGCCCGAGGGCGATTGCACCGTGCACCGAGCCGCCATCGGAATTCAGGACGACGGTCGCGCCATCGACGTCGTGCTTTTGCGCGAACAGAAGAAAATGACGTGGAGTGTCCGCAGTGATCGCACCCGATGCAGCGACGAAGGTCTTGCAGTTGTTGCCGCAGACTTCGGCGGGCCCTTGCAAGCGCATTTCAAAGCGCATCGGCAGCGACCGATCGGATGCGCGGAGAGAAGCTGGCAGCAAAGCCAGTGGCGCCGCCAAAGCGAGCGCAGCGATCGAGACGGATCGGTTCATTCTACCCCTGTCTCGCCACCAAGCCCGTCTTCTCGCGTGGCTTGTCCACGTTCTGGCTGGGCTTTGGCGGCGCTAAATACCCCCGCGCAAGTACGTCTTAGTGCACTTGCGAGATTCGGGTCTAGTGTAAAAAAGTCGCTATACCCCCGGAAATGCGAGAAGTTCCATTGACTTGGGTTAGCAATGGAACCCCATGTCGAACGGGACAATCTAAACTTCCACTGGA
>DASSSM010000352.1:0-4634 GCA_035708425.1 Pseudolabrys sp. | reverse complement strand
TGATCGCCGTCGAGGAGATTGAGCTTCACTTCGTCGAACGCCAGCTTTTTCGCATTGAAAACGAATCGGACGCGTTGGCTGCATGTCGATTGCGGCGCGTTGTATAGGGTGAAGCCCATCTGGAACTCCCTCATTCACTCGGATGATGCCGCCGAAGACAGAAATTTACAGCCATTTTACTTGTGGTTATTCGGCCGGACCGATTGAGTGGACTCGTGCGCAGCCGCCGTTTTCCTCCCTTAGGCTTAGACGGCGGCGTGAATCCTCCACCTTATGCACACAGGGCCCCGCAAGGGGCCCTTTTTTTAATGCGCACATCCCGCAAGCGGGATGTGCGATGCCCCGCAAGGGGCCCTTTTTTATCTGCCCGCGCTAGTGCTCAAGTCCAGTCGGCACGTTCTTGTTCTCCGGCGCTAGCTTCATGCCGGCGGCGAGCGCCATGGTCTCCATCAGCGCTGCGAAATCCTTGTTGAGATAAGCCTGCGGATCGGGCTGCAAGGTCGCGTGACCGAAATGGCCCTGCAGGACCTCGCGCGTGGCCGCCGTCACCGGCATCGGCACGTCCATCTCGCGGCCGAGCTCAAGCCCGAGATCGAGATCCTTGCGCAGCAATTCCGGCGTGAAAGTCGTCGTCCAATCGAGGTTGACGAGTGCCGGCGACTTGTAGCGTGTGAACATCGATCCCATCACGCCGTTATTGAGGAAGGCCAGGAAAGCATGCCGCGGCACGCCCATCTTGTTCACCAGCAGCGTGATCTCGATCAAATTCTCGATCACCACGCCAAGCATGACGTTATGCGCAATCTTGCAGATGCGTGCGAGGTCGCCCTCACCCACATAGGACACGCCCTGCGGCGCAACGACTTCCATCAATGGAATGATTGACTTGCAGGCCGCTTCATCGCCGGAGACGACAGACGACAGCCTGCCGGCTTTGATGACTTTAGCATTGCCGGATACGGGCGCGCACACGTAGTCCGCACCTTTGTCTTTTAGACGTTTGCGGATGTCGGCGGATTCCTCAACGGAGATGGTCGAGCAGTCGATGCAAATTTTTGGAGCCTTGCCGCCGGAAAGCACACCATCTTTGCCGAAATACACCTGTTCCAGGTCTTTGCCTTCGGACACGATCGAAAACACGACGTCGCAGGAAGCTAGGTCAGCGAGCTTGTCGACGATCTTGCCACCCTTTGCCGCGAGCGGTTCGGCCTTTGCACGCGTACGATTCCAGACACTGACATCGTGGCCGGCCTTGAGCAGGCGTTCCGCCATGGGCAGGCCCATGCGGCCGGTTCCGACCCAGCCGATCTTCTGTGCATTCTTCGACATCACGAAACTCTCCCGTTGAAATCCTGCCATCGTACAACGCCGCGCGACGGGCTTTAGCCCTTCTGCCACCATTGCGCCAGTGGCGGTGTACCGCAACAATTGGCATGCCCCTCATGCTTGTCGCGGCTATTCAAAGCGCACTATTCTGTAGCTGAGGCCGGTTACAAGACTGCCAAAGGGCCTTCGTCAAAAGGCCTCGTGGTCCGGACCTTGGGAGGATGTGGGCACCCGATGCAGGATGCCGTCACGACCACGATCCCTGTGGGCGAAGTCCCCGACCGGCCGCAGGCCCGCGATCGGCTGCGCCTTGTCCTTCGTAACGTCTTTCCCTTTCTGATCGTCGGAGCGATCTGGGAAATCGTCGCGTGGGCCGGCGTTTTTCCACGGCGGTTGTTTCCCACACTCGAGGAAGTGGCGTCATCTTTCGTCCGGCTCACGGTCACGGGAATTCTTCCGCACCACGCCCTCGATACCGTGATCCGCTTACTGAGCGGCTTTGTTCTGGCCGCGCTCATCGGCGTGACCATTGGCGTGCTGATGGGACGTTCTCGGCGGGCCGAGGATATCTGCCTGCCGCTCGTCAGCATCTGCGCCCCTATTCCTGGCCTTGCCTACGCGCCGCTATTCCTGCTCTGGTTTGGCCTTGGCAATTTTTCCGCGGTGCTGCTTGTGGGCTTCGTTTCGGCGTTTCCCATTCTTTTCAACAGCTGGACCGGCGTAAAAGCCGTCAAGGAAATCTGGGTACGTTCGGCGCAATCGATGGGGGCGGACGACCGCCGGCTGTTCAGCCATGTGATCCTACCCGGCGCGTTGCCGTATATCCTGACCGGGCTGCGACTCGGCCTTGCGCAAGCGTGGCGCATCCTGGTTGCCGTCGAGATGCTTGCTGCCGTGCCTTGGGGACTTGGATGGCTGATCTTCGGCGCTCGTGAATTCCTCAATACTGATGTGATGCTCGCTGGGATCGCGGTCATTGCCTTGATCGGCCTCGGGCTCGAGAAGTTTGTCTTCCAGAAAATCGAGGACTACACCGTCGTGCGGTGGGGAATGATCACGTCATGACCGAGCAAGGCCAGCGCATGCGCTCTATTGTTCGCGCCGCGGTCACACTTGCCGCAGCCGCAGCCTTGTATGAACTGTTGGCACGCAGCGGCCATTTCGCTCCGGCTCTGCTCCCGACGATACCAGCCATAATGCGCACATTGATTGCGATGCTCGCCGATGGCTCGATGATCGAGCATGCCGCCTTCACGATGTACCGGGTGATGTTCGGGTTCGGCCTCGCCATCGCCGTCGGGATTCCACTCGGCATCTTGATGGCCCGCTTTCAGCGCGTGGAAAATTTCTTCCTGCCGCTGGTGAGTGCGCTGATGCCGATCCCGTCTTTCGCGTTAGTGCCGCTGTTTATGCTGTGGTTCGGCATCGGCAACCTGACGACGATCCTGATCGTGTTCTATGCCGCAACGTTTCCCATGGTATTCAACACCTGGTCGGGCGTCCGCTCGGTCAACCCTCTGTGGCTGCGGGCGGCTGGTGCGATGGGGGCGGACGAACAGAAGCTGTTTTGGAAAGTGATTATCCCCGGTGCGTCGCCCTTTATCATCACCGGCATGCGGCAGGCCTTCCTGCGTGCGTGGATCGCCGTTGTCGGCGCTGAAATGATTGCGGCTTCGGACTGGGGGCTTGGTTGGGTCATTTTCGACGCCAAGGAATTCCTCAACGCCGATATCATGCTGGCGTCGCTGCTCGTGATCGGTGGGATCGGTTATGCTTTCGAGCGGCTTGTATTCGGCTCGATCGAGCGCGCAACTGTGCAGCGGTGGGGCATGGTGCGCGTAGCCAAGGGTTAGAAACGGTAAGCAAGAATGGTCCCTATTGAAATTCGCGATGTCAGCCTTGTGTACGATACGCCGGGCGGCAAGGTGCCTGGCGTCAAGGACGTGAGCTTCAACATCGGCGCGTCGGAGTTTATCTGCATCGTCGGCCCTTCCGGTTGCGGGAAGTCCACGCTGCTCAACATCATCGCCGGCTTTCTTTCGCCGGCCGCCGGCGAGATCCGCATCGGCGGCAAACCGGTAACGGGCAGCGGCATGGATCGCGGCATTGTGTTTCAGGACTTCGCGCAGTTATTCCCGTGGCGCACGGCGCTCGGCAATGTCACTTTTGGCCTGGAAATGAAAGGCGTTGCAAAAGAAGAACGCGATCGGATTGCGCGCGAGCAATTGCGCCTTGTGAAACTCGAGAAATTTACCGGTTCTTACCCTCACCACCTTTCCGGCGGGATGCAGCAGCGGGTCGCCATCGCCCGCGCATTGGCCTACAATCCGTCGGTTTTACTGATGGATGAGCCGTTTGCGGCATTGGATGCGCTTACCCGCGACGACATGCAGCGGCTGCTCGCCGATGTCTGGCGTGAGACCCGCAAGACGGTAATCTACGTGACCCACAATGTTGCGGAGGCAGTGTATCTGGCTGACCGCGTCGTCGTCATGTCGCCGCATCCAGGCACGGTAAAGACCGAGATCAAGATCAACCTGCCACGCCCGCGCGACCCGCTGAGCGTGGAATTCGTTGAATGCCAAAAGGAGCTGCTGGGGCATCTCGGCCATAACGTCGGTGAAACAAAAGCCAATGGCAAAGCCAAATCATAGGGAGGAGCAACAATGACCACTGCGAACAAAGGACTGACCCGCCGTCATGTGCTGGCGACGACCGGCGCCGGGGTGCTGGCCGCGGGGCTTGGCGCGCGACCGGCATTTGCACTGGAGACAGTTCGCCAAGGCTATCAAACCAATATGTGGGGCATGCCGACTTACTATCTGCTGCGCTCCGGCCTGCTCGAAAAGCACGGCGTCAAGTTCGAGGAATTCGCTGTGCCGTCCGGCAACCTCACGATGCAACAGATGGTCGCGCGGCAGGTCGACATGGGGACCTACGCCGGGCCTTCGTTCGCCATCGGTCACGACAAAGGCGGCCTGGTCGCCATCGCGATGATTGAGTACGTCGGGAAAACCGCACGGGTTATGGCACGCAAGGACCTTAACCTCACCAAAGTTGAGCAATTGAAGGGCCTGAAGGTTGCCAATCAGACCGGATCGTCCACCGGCAATATCTTCGTCGATCAGATTGCGACCAAGGCCGGCTTGAAGAAGGGCGACTATCAGGAAATCCGGATGAACGTGAACGATATGGTGGCGGCCATGGCGGCCAAGACCGTGGATGCAATGGTGAACGTAGAGCCCTACAACGCCATTGCGGAAGCCGACGGCCTCGCCAATTCGATCTCGGATTTCTACGATTTCGAC
>DASSSM010000351.1:0-7586 GCA_035708425.1 Pseudolabrys sp. | reverse complement strand
ATGATGGTGCCGCAGTCTTCCACGCACCAATGCTTCAGCAGCTTCACGAAGCCAGTGTCGACATCGACTTCGAGATAACTCCCCTGGATGCCGTTGGTGAAGGCAAATGGCCAGGCGCGCGGCACGTAGTGGCGCGTAGCCATCAGCTCGGCCTGGAAACCCGGCGGCAGGGTGTCCGGACGGAAGTAGGCGACGCGTGCCAACTCGTCGAGCGGCAGGCGTTCGGTCCCTTTGTCCTTGTCCACGACGACGCCATTGCGGATGTCGAGATCTTCCGGCTTTGCCTGCAGCATGGCTGCGGCAACCGCGACAACGTTGGCCCGCAGGGCCTTGCCAGCCTGCCATGCCGCTTCACCTCCGATACCAGCGGCGCGCGAGGCCCAGGTACCACCGCCATAAGGAGTGTTGTCGGTGTCGCCGGTAACGACGCGCACCTTTTCAATCGGCACGCCGAATGACGATGCCACGCATTGCGCTACAACGGCTTCGGCGCCCTGGCCCTGCTCGGTGACGCCCGTGTGCACAACGATCGCGCCCTGTGCGTCGAGCTTGACTGTTGCGCCGTCCATCGAGGTGATGCGCGCACCGCCGACGCCGTAAAAGGCCGCCGAAGGATTGGTCACCTCTATGAAGCTCGCAAAGCCGATGCCGCGATAGATGCCTTTTTCCCGTAGCTTCTTCTGCTCCGCACGCAGGCCGGCGTAATTCATCATCGAGTCGAGATGCGCCAGCGCTTCGTGGTGCGAGAGAAGCTCAAATTTCAGGCCCGCAGCCGACTGTGTCGGATAGGCATCATCGGGAATGAGATTGCGGCGGCGCAGTTCGAGCGGGTCCATACCGATCTTGGCGGCGGCAAGCTCGACCAGGCCTTCCGTGACAGCAACGGCAATCGGGTGGCCAACTGCACGGTACTGGCACATCACGTTCTTGTTCTGAAAGACGACGCGCGCCTGCGCGCGGTAGTTCGGGCATTTGTACGGTCCGCCGACCAGATTCACGATCTGGTTGGCCTCGATGCCGCTGGTGCGCGGATAGACGGAGTAGGGGCCGATTCCAGTAAGGTCGTCGATCTCGAATGCATTGATGGTGCCGTCCTTGCTGACGCCGATCTTGGCTTTGATGCGGTGATCCCGCGCATGGATGTCGGTGACGAAGCTCTCGATACGATCAGCGACGAATTTCACCGGGCGCCTGAGCAGCTTCGACAGGGCGACCGTCGCCATTTCGTCGGCATAAGTGTGCACCTTGATGCCGAACGAGCCGCCCACATCCTTGGTGAGAACGCGCACCTGGTGCTCGGCGATGCCGAGATGCTTGGCGAACAGGTTCTGCATCATGTGCGGAGCCTGCGTGCCCTGGTAGACGGTCATCCGCTGCTCGCCTTCGTTCCAGTCGGCGACGATCGAGCGCGGCTCATTGGTCACGCCGGTGTGGCGGCCGAAGTGGAACGTGGTTTCGACCACGGCGTCGGATTCCGCGAATGCCTTGTCAACGGCACCGACATCAAGCTTGCGCTCGAAGCAGAGATTGTCGCCTAGTGAGGAATGGATCACCGGTGTCTTGCGATCGAGCGCGACCTCCGGGTCGGTGACAGGGGGAAGCTCTTCGTACTTCACCTCGACCAGCTCGCAGGCGTCCTCCGCTTCGGCGCGTGTGTTTGCGACCACGGCGCAAACAGCTTCACCTTGCCAGCAGGCGCGCTCGACCGCGATCGGCGCCTGCGGCGCGGATTTCAGCCCCTTGAGGTGGGTCAGCACTCCCACCCATGGCGTCATGACTTTCGCAATCTCGGCGCCGGTGACAACAGCAATGACACCGGGCAATTTCTTTGCGGCATCGGTCGCGATCTTGACGATGCGGGCATGAGCGTGCGGCGAGCGGACATAGGCCACGTGCGCCATGCGCGGCAACACGACATCGCTGACATATTGACCACGACCCTGCGTCAGCCGCTGCAGGTTCGGGCGCGGCACCGACCGGCCGATGTATGAATTCGGCCGGTCCAGGGCACTTAAAACGGGCGGAGAGTCATCGACGATTTTCATAGATGTGCAGCCTCACAGGAACCGGGTCGGCCACAGAATCGTGCGCCACATGTGCGCTGATGGACTGTTGTCGAGGCCAAGGCCTTCTTTCGGCTGCTTGAAATTGCGGCCGATGATGTCCACGAAGTCGTCGAGGTTGACCTTGGCATTCGGGTCGAACGAATAGATGTCGTTCACACAAATCAGGCGCGAGGTCATGTACCATTTGTGCGCCCGCGCACGCTTGTACTCCTCGACGATGTAAGGCTCCGGCTTGTAGTCGGGCCCGAACAGCTCCTTATAGAGATCGGGATAGCCATAGCCCACCGACTCGTCGGGGAAGAAGCGTAGCGCCTGGTGGGTCTTCACCGCCCAGGCGACTTCCTCATCGACATAGGGTTCGATCATCTGCGCGCCCCAATAGCCATGGTCGCAGCGAATGAAGCTGACGATGGCAATGTCGTGCAGCAGACAGGCGAGCACCACCTTTTCCGGTTGTCCTCCCTTAAGGGCGTGCGTGGCGCTCTGCAGAAGATGTGCGGTGGACGCGAAGCGGTGGCGGAAGTAATCCACAAGCGTCGGCTTCTCCGGCATGGGCGGCAACCGCGGGTCGTCGCCCATCAGGAAAAACTTGCCCGGATGCTTTGCCTTCATGTCAGGGCTGGTATCCATCTTCACTTCGCCGTCCATCAGGTGCGCGATGGTCGACTTGGTGATGATGCGCTCCATCTCGTGCATCTTTTCTTCTTCGAGCTCATCGGCACGTTCCGATATCGACAGCGGATGGGCATGCTCGTTCATGGCCTACCGTCCTTTCGCCCGTGCCTGGGCCACCGCCTCAACGGCATCGACGATCGCGTGGTAGCCGGTGCAGCGGCAGTAATTGCCCGACAGATGCTCACGGATTTCGTCTCGACTCGGCACTTTTTTCGTGCGCTTCAGAAGATCCTGGGCTGCGGTGAGCATGCCGGGGGTGCAAAAGCCGCACTGAAGCGCATTACGCTGCTCAAAGGCCGCTTGCAGGTCGGCCACCTCGCCGGAGTCGGAGAGACCTTCGATGGTTTCAACCTTGCCACCATCGCACTGAACGGCGAGCATCAGGCAACCGCGCACGATCTCGCCGTCGACGCGCACGGTGCAGGCGCCGCACACGCCGTGCTCGCAGCCGACATGGCTGCCGGTGAGAGACAGGTCGTCGCGCAGGTAGTCGACCAGCGTCTTGCGTGCGTCGACGCGACCTTGCACGCGTTCGCCGTTGACCGTCAGGGAAATATCGACGGCGTGTTTGCTCATCCCCGCGGCTCCATCAGTTGCTTTGCAACGCGGCGGAGCAGGACACCGGCCAGGTGCTTCTTTGTCTTTGCCGTCGCCTGCACGTCGTCATGCGGATCAAGGTCGAGCACTTTGACCGCCGCGTCGATATCGCCGTTCGCGAGCGCCGCCTCGGCTTTCTTCGCACGGACCGGCGTATCGCCAACACCGAAATAGGCGAGCCGTACGTCGGCCAGACCCTTGCTGTCGGCGCGCGCACTCGCGGCCAGGCCGACGATGGCGTAGTCGCCGTGACGGCGCGCGAGTTCGGCGAAGCCGACGCGCATAGCCTTGTCGGCGGCAGGGACGCGTACGGCGGTAATCATTTCCTGTGGGCGCAGAGCGGTTTCGAACAGGCCCTTGAAGAAAGCGTCGGCTTTTACTTTACGCTTTCCGCGCGGGCCCGCGATGTCGACCTCGCCTCCGAGCGCCAGCAAGCAAGCAGGCAACTCAGCCGCCGGATCCGCAAAAGCGATGGAGCCGCCGAAGGTACCGCGGTTCCGGATTGCCGGATGGCCGATATGCGGCATCGCAAGCGCAATCAGCGGCGCGTGTTTTGCGATGACATCTGAACGCTCAACCTGAGCGTGGCGTGCCAGCGCGCCGATCTCGACGTACTTTCCCTTTTTAGCGATGCCGTTGAGGTTCTTGATCCCGTTGATGTCGATCAGCAGATCGGGTGCTGACAGCCGCATATTGAGGGTCGCAATGAGGCTCTGCCCGCCGGCGAGCAGGCGCGCATCGTCCTTGTGCTTGGCGAGGAGAGTCACCGCTTCTTTGAGCGTTCTCGCCTTTGTGTATGCGAATGGCGCCGGCTTCACGTTTCCTCCCCAGTTTTTCTTATTGTGACCGGGAACGCGGGCAGGTCAATGCGGCCTGATACGTCTAGGAAATGGCCTTCACGATATCGATCGCACGGCGCAGCAGCGTCATCGACGCTTCCAGTGTCCGGAACGCGGCGTGCGACGTCAGTGTGACGTTGGGCAGCTTCGCCAGCGGATGATCGGCCTTCAGCGGCTCGGCATGAAAGACATCGAGTCCGGCATGCCGAATATGCCCGCTTTGCAATGCGGCAATCAGCGCCGCTTCGTCGGCAAGCGCTCCGCGTGCCGAATTGACCAGGATCGCGCCCGGTTTCATGCGCGCAATGCGCTCCTTGCTCAGGAAGCCGCGCGTTTCGTCGTTGAGGACGAGGTTGAGCGAGACGACATCCGCTTTCGCCAGCAGCGTATCGATATCGACCTGCGGGACAGCGGCATCCGGCCGCGGCGTGCGGTTATACGCGACAACCTCCATGCCAAGCCCTTTGCCGATCCGGACAACTTCCGCGCCAATGCCGCCGAGCCCAATCACGCCAAGCGTCTTGCCAAGCAGCTGCACGCCTTCCTGCGGAGTCCAGACGCCGGAGCGCACCTCGCGATCCATGCGCGCGACATCGCGGGCCGCGGCGAAGATCAGGGCGACGGTGTGTTCGGCGACTGCAGTATCGCCGTAGCCCTTGATTGTGTGGACTTTCACACCGCGCGCGTTCAGCTCGGCGACATTCATATAGCTAGCGGCGCCCGTGCCCAGGAAAACGATGTGCTTGAGTTGCGGACACCTAGCCACGAGCTCGGTCGGCATGTACGAATGATCGTCGAGCGCGACGTCGTAGCCATCGAGCACACGCGGCAAGTCATCGCGCGCGAAAGCCTTGCGATTGACGTCGATCGGGGGGTCGTCTGCCCGCACGACGCGTTCCCAAACGGGAGAAAGCTGGTCATTGCAGTCGATGAAAATCGATTTCATGAGCGTCTCATTCCGCGCGGTATTTTTCGATGCAACCTGGGAAAGAATGAAGCTTGCAAGCGTTGACGGGTCGCGCGGTGCGGATTACATGCACCGGTCGCCGATGCAACATAATGTAGCGAAGTAATGAGTAAAGAACACAAAGCTGTCTGTGTCATCGCCTGGCCTGCCGGTCATTCGCGTTCGCCGCTAATTCACAATTATTGGATCAAGCAGCACAAGCTCAACGCTGAGTACCGGCGTGAAGCGGTGCCACCCGACAAGTTTGCGGCGTTTGTCGAGAGCCTGCGCGGCAACGGCTATATCGGCGCGAATATCACCGTGCCACACAAGGAGGCCGCGCTGGCATTATCGGAGCCGGACGATCGCGCGCGTGCAGTCGGTGCGGCCAACACGCTTTGGTATAACGATGACACGTTGCGATCGACCAATACCGACGTCGAAGGTTTTCTTGCCAATCTCGACGTGGCGGCGCCGGGATGGGACCGCGGCCTTGAGACCGCCGTCGTGCTCGGCGCCGGCGGTGGCGCGCGGGCGGTGGTGTTTGCGTTGCTCCAGCGCGAGGTCGGCCGCGTCTATGTAATCAACCGCACGCGCGATCGTGCGCAGGCGCTGAAGAAAAAATTTGGTGCGCGCGTGCATCTCGCGGGCTGGAATGAGACCACCGGTCTGCTCGGCGGTGCCGGAATACTGATCAATACGACCACATTGGGCATGGTCGGGCAGCCGCCGCTGGAGATCAATTTGCGCTGCCCGGCCTCGCTGGTCGTGGCCGATCTTGTTTATGCGCCGCTGGAAACGGGGCTGCTGGCGTCGGCGCGCGCGCGTGGCCTGCGAACGGCGGATGGCCTTGGTATGTTGCTGCATCAAGCAGTTCGCGGCTTTCAGCTTTGGTTCGGCGTACGCCCTGAGGTGACGACTGAGCTCCGCGCCCTGGTCGAAGCCGATCTGCTCAATAAGAAGTGAGCGTTTCCCGCGCGGAATAAGCGTGACAAAATGGGGTTATCCGCCTGATTGAGACCGGCTGCATGCCGGAACCGGATCGGGAGGATTCAATAATGTACAAATTCAATATGACACGCCGGGCAACCGGTGCCGTGGTAGTTGCCTTTCTTTTTGCGATCTCGGCCCAGGCGCAGCAACCCGGACGCATCCGCGGGCAGATCGAAAAAGTCGATGGCGCGACTTATGTCCTCAAGGCCCGTGACGGCACGACGCTCAACGTGAAGCTCGCCGACGATGCGCGGGTATCAGCGCTTGAGAAGGCTTCACTCGACGATATCAAGAACGACACTTTCATCGGCATCGCCGGCATGCCAAAGCCGGACGACAGCATCGAGGCCTTCTCGATCCATATCTTTTTGCCGGCGCAGCGCGGCGTGGTGCCCGACCGGCACGGCCCCTGGGATGCACGGCCGAACAGCACGATGACGAATGCCTACGTGACGAGCATCGTGAAGGAGAAGGACGGCGAGACGCTGACGGTGAAATACAAGGACGGAGAAAAAAAGGTCATTGTCACGCCGCAGACCGTCATTGCCGCAGCGGCGCCTGCCAAGAAAGAAGAGATCAAGGCGGGGACTCCGATCATCATTTTCGGCTGGGACAAGCAGCCGGACGGCTCGGTGTTGGCGAAGACCCTGTACATAGGCCGCACAGTGACGCCGGCGATGTAATGTTCAAGGGCATCTTCGCAGCTGGCGTCATTATTGTTGCATCTGCCGCCGGTGCACTTGCGCAACAGCCGGCCTCGGTACGCGTTGCCGGTACCGTCGAGGACTTCGACGGCCGCGTGCTGGCGGTCAAATCGGAAAAGCTTGGTGCGGTGAAGGTCAATCTCACCGCGGATGCCAGCGTGTTCGGCGTTACCGAGGCGACAATCGCCGACATCAAGCCGGGTGCGTATATCGGCGTGGGCGCAACGCCGCAGCCGGACGGGAGCCAGCGGGCGATTCAGGTGATCGTATTGGCAGAGTCGCAGCGTGGGCTGAGCGAGGGCCACCGGCCGTGGGACGCGCGGCCGAACAGCACGATGACGAACGGCACAGTCGATCAGGCGGTCGCCAGCGTCGAGGGGCGCGTGGTGATTGTTAAGTACAAGGACGGGGAGAAGAGAATCATCGTGCCTCCGGACGCACGCATTCTCGCTTACCAGGCGGGGGATAAGAGCGAGTTGAAGTCCGGTGCGCATATTGTGATCGTGCGGGCGATCAAAAAGCCGGATGGCTCGCTTGAGACCAACCGCGTCAATGTCGGGCGCGGCGAGGTAGTGCCGCAATAGCCTTGCGCGTGGGGGCGTGCGCCGAGCCGCGGGCGGAAACATCCATGTCGCCCGCAAGCTCGGGCATTTCGCGCATCAGGCTGACGAGGCGGTTGCGTCTGTTGCCGGTATTGCGTGTCTCGCGTTGTTCCTCGATCGGCCGGCGGACCTCGTCGCAGCGAGCGAGGCCGTCGATCTCCGCG
>DASSSM010000350.1:0-5263 GCA_035708425.1 Pseudolabrys sp. | reverse complement strand
CGACAGGGAAATTTCATCCTCCACCGCCATCGGTGCTTCTTCCGGATTGGGCAAAGTTGGCGCCGCAAACCGATCGTAATCGTCATCGCTCGCGGTATTCGTCGGTGCACCCGGCAACGATCCCATTTTCGGGAACGGTGTCTCCGATTTAGGGCGCGACGGGAAGGGAATACGATCGGGTATGCCGGCCGCAGGTGAGGGAGCACCCGTAGCTTCCACAAGATCCATCGGTTGCGGGTACCTCGCCGGCAAATCGCCTGCCAGCGACTCGGCAATCCGCCGCAACTGGCCGACCGCCACGCCAAGTGCAATTATGATCAAGCCGCCGACAGCCGCCGTGGTGCCGGCGCTGATAAGTGTATTTCCGAAGCTAAATTCGTTGATCGGAATGCCAAATCCGACCATCACCAGCCCCGCCACAAGGGCGAAAGTGCCGATGCTGAACAGCAATACCGCCATACTTTATGATCCCCTCTCGACCAGCAACTTTCGCCGCGGCTTTCCGGCTAAATTCTTCTGGCAAAGGCAAATTCTCGCTTTTTCGAAAGCCTGCGGCAACCACTAAATAGACCGTGATTTCTCCGCAAAAAGTCCTCTAATGCTAGGCCTTGCGATCTTTGATGTGCCAAGCCGGCTACGCTTGGTTGCTCGGAGCCGCATCACCGCCTAATTAGCTTGATTGAGGAACTCGTCCGGGACAGGCCAGTTTCATCCGAGAACCAGTTTATTCCGATTCATCGTTTGTGCACCGAGGAGGATCTGATGTCGTTCAAGTTGCCCGACCTGCCATACGCTCACGATGCGCTCGCGCCGTACATGTCGCGCGAGACACTCGAATACCATCACGACAAGCATCACAAGGCCTATGTCGACAATGGCAACAAGCTTTTGGAAGGCAGCGGGCTGGAAAATAAATCGCTCGAGGACGTGGTGAAAGGATCATTCGGCAAGAACGCCGGGCTCTTCAACAACGCCGGCCAGCATTACAACCACACGCATTTCTGGAAATGGATGAAACCGAATGGCGGAGGTGACAAGATTCCAGCAAAGCTTAAGGCAAAAATCGACAGCGATCTCGGCGGCGTCGCCAAGATGAAGGAAGATTTCACGCAGGCTGGCGTGACGCAATTTGGCTCAGGCTGGGCGTGGCTCGCGGTCAAGGACGGGAAACTGATCGTCAGCAAGACACCGAATGGCGAAAACCCACTCGTCCATGGTGCAACGCCGATTCTCGGCTGCGACGTGTGGGAGCACTCCTATTACATCGACTACCGCAACCGGCGGCCCGATTATCTCAAGGCGTTCCTGGATCACTTGGTGAACTGGGACCACGTCGAAGAAATGTTCGTTGCGGCGACCAAGTAGGCCAAACGCAGAGGACCGTACCTCGCGGGATTTTCCGGAAACATCCTGCCGGCGGTCGGCGAATTTGTTCGCCGACCGGCTGGCTCTTGTCGTCCTTGGTGTCGTTGCAGTCATCGCAGCGGCGACGTTCCGCGACTACGGTCTCGGGTGGGATGATTACACCCATTCCGAATACGGCGATCTGCTGCTCGCCTTCTACGGCTCGGGCTTTTCAGACCAGCGCGCGCTTTCATTCGTCAACTTGTACAAGTACGGCGGCGGCTTCGATATGGCTGCGGCACTCGCGGCGAAGGTGCTGCCATTCGGGCTTTTCGAAACACGGCGCCTTTTCGGAGCCGCGGCCGGAATTGTCGGCCTGATCGCGACCTGGCGCATCGGCCGGCGGCTTGGCGGACCGGTCACCGGGCTGGTTGCGCTCCTGCTGCTTGCGACGTGCCCACTTTACTACGGTCATATGTTCATGAATGCGAAGGACGCCCCCTTCGCAACTGCCATGGCCGTTCTGCTTCTCGCCATCGTGCGCGCGTTTGATGAGTATCCAAGGCCACGCGTGGCGACAACTGGACTCCTCGCGGCCGGTCTTGGGCTTGCATTCGGCTCGCGCATCCTTGCCGGAATTGCTGCGCCCTGCGCCCTGGCGGGCTTGGTCGTCATCCTTGTCGGCGAAGGCCAGGCGCTTGGGATCAAACAGGCTTCAACACGGCTCGGCACGTTCGTCCTGCGGTCAATTCCGGCTCTCGTGATCGGTTACCTGGTCATGGGATTGCTGTGGCCGTGGTCTGTGCTGGCGCCACTCAATCCGATCCGCGCCGCCGAATACTTCGACACTTTTTTCGAAAAGCCCTGGCGAGAAATGTATGCCGGAAAATTGTTCGCCGTAACTGAAATGCCGGCCGGCTACCTACCGCATCTCTTTGTGCTCAAGCTGCCGGAAATAATGCTGACGCTCGGGCTCGCTGGGACGATTGGCGCTGTCATTGCCGTTGGCTCGCGCAAGCTGCCGGTGGCCCGCCGCGCAAATCTTCTTCTCGTCGCAGCCTCCGCTTTCCTGCCAGTCATCATTGCGATGCTGACACATCCAGCGCTCTACAACGGCTTGCGGCATTTCGTATTCGTGGTGCCGCCCTTCGCGGTGCTTGGCGGCCTCGCCGGCGCCTGGGTGCTCTGTCGGGCAAAGGCCTCCGGGACATGGGCAGTGGCCGCAGTCGCGGCCGTGTTGATCGGCGGGCTGGCCTTGCCGGTCAGCGATATGGTGCGGTTGCACCCCTATCAGTACACCACGTTCAACTGGGCATCGGGCGGCGTCCGGAAGGCGCGCCACAACTACATGCTCGACTACTGGGGACTCGCCTTCAAACAAGCCAGCGAGGCTTTGAAGGCCAAGCTCAACGAAATGGGACTCAAACCGCCTGCGGGTCGACGCTGGACCGTGGAGATCTGTGGCCCGCAAAGACCCGCCGAAGTCGCGCTCGGACCTGATTTTGAAACGACATGGGACCGCAAACGTGCGGACTTTGCCATGATGCTCGGCACGTTTTATTGCCGTGACCTGACCGCGCCGGTGCTCGTTGAAATCGAACGCGAAGGCATCGACTACGCCCGCGTCTATGACATCCGCGGCCGTCCAGTCCCGAATCTTTTGACCGAACCGCCGCCCTGACCCTATCGCTTCTCTTCGTTCAGCACGTCGGCGGCGATACGATGCGCCTCATTGGCGGCGGGAATCCCGCAATACATCGTCAGCAGCAAGAGCACGTCCTGAATCTGCTCGGTAGAGCAGCCGTTCTTCAGTGCGCCTTTAAGGTGTACACGCAGCTCATTATTATGCCCGGCGGCTCCCATCATCGCGACCAAGACAAGCGACTTCACCGCCGACGGCAATGCCGGGCGCTGCCACACGTCGCCATAGGCGTAAGCATTAATGATATGTTGCAACGGCTTTCCGAAATCGCCAAATGCATTCATTCGCTTGTCGACGGCCTCACGGCCGAACATATCGACGCGTAGTTTGAGTCCACGCTCATTCTGCTCCTGGACGTCCATCATTTTCTCCTGTGAAAATTTCGGCGCATTGCCGTTTGCGTACCGGCTTGTCTACTATGTGCCTTCCATGCCTCCCCTACACGCAATTTCGCCAACCCTTTCATGATCAATGCAGCGGTCATCGGCCTCGGCCGGTGGGGAAAAAACATCGTCGAGGCGGTTCAGGGCAAAAGCAAGCGCCTGCGCTTCATCCGCGGTGTCAGCAAGGAGCCCGACCTGGTCCGCGATTTCGCAGCCGCCAAAGCGTTCGAACTATCGACCGAGTTCGAAGAAGCGGTGGCCGATCCCCGCGTGCAGGCGGTCTTTCTCGCAACTCCGCATTCCCTTCATGTGGGACAGATCTCCGCAGTCGCCGCGGCGGGCAAGCCGGTCTGGTGCGAGAAGCCTCTTGCGCTCACGCGCGCTGAGGCTGAACGCGCCATCGAGGCCACGCAAAAGGCCGGAGTGCCATTTGCGCTTGGCAATAACAAGCGCTGCTTTCCTTGCATGCGCGAGATGAAGCGGATCATCGCCGACGGGACACTGGGCGAGATCCTGCATATCGAGGGCAATTTCAGCAATGAGCATTCCACCCGCGTCAAAGGTGGCTGGCGCGACGACCCGCGCGAGTCGCCGGGCGGCGGCATGACCGGCGCCGGTTTGCACGTGCTCGACGCATTCGTGAACCTCGCCGGACCCGTCGCAAAAGTTGACGCCCGGGTTTTCGCACAGAAGCCGCCTCCCAATCCACGCGATGTCGCGGCAGCATTGATGCAGTTCGAAAGCGGTGCGACCGGCCTGCTTGCCACCGTGCGTGCGGCGCCGATGTTCTGGCGCATTCACGTCTTCGGCACCAAAGGTTCCGCGGAAGCGCGCGAGGAGACGTCGCTTACGGTCGCGATCATCGGCGGCCAGCCCGAAACGAAAATCTTCCCGCCTGCGGACTCTCTCGCTGTTCTGCTTGAGGCTTTCGCCGAAACAATCGAAACGGGGAAGCCCTTCCCCGTTTCAACAGCCGATATGCTCGACGTCGTCAGCGCTTTCGAAGCAACAATTCGCTCAATTGCCGAGGGCAAGCCGGTCGCAGTCGTGCGCCGCTAATTTTTACCGCGTCGGCGCACCTCCCGAATGACCGCGCTGTTGTCGAGATCGGCCTCACCGGCGCGCACGCAGGCTTCGAGCACCGCGGCGTGTACTTCAAGCATCGACAGTTTCTGACCGGCGGCGGCCGCCTGGTCGAGCATCAGGCGAACATCCTTCAGCGTCTGCCTGACCCGGCCTTCCGGCGAGAAATCGCCGCGCACCATCTTCGGCCCTTTGGTTTCCATCACCTGGGAATACGAAGCCGAACCGCGCGCGACCTCCAGAAACGCGGCGGGGTCTAGTCCAAGCCGTTCGGCGAAGACAAGGCCTTCCGCAAGCGCCAGGCGATTGAGACCAAGGATCAAATTGACAGCAAGCTTGGCACGGCCGCCATCGCCGACGTCGCCGATATGAAACCGGCGCGCGAAAAGCGCATCCAAAACGTCTTTTACCTCGTCAGCGATTGCGAGATCGCCGCCGATGAGGGCGACACCGTCGCCCCGGCGCACCTGATCGCTGGTGCCGGAAACCGGCACATCGAGATAGCGGATGCCGCGTGGAATAACTCGTCGCGCGAGCGCCGCCACCTGATCGGGATCGCAGGTGCTCATACACAGGACGATCTTTCCCGAGCCGTCACCGAGCGTCGGCAACAGATGGTTTTCGACCACATCCTCGACCTGTTCGGTGCTGAACACCGCGATGATGATGCAACGTGCAGGTCTTGCCAGTTCGCCAATCGATTGAACCGGCCGGCCTCCGATCTGGGCCAGCCGTGCGCGGCGTGCAGGAT
>DASSSM010000349.1:0-15549 GCA_035708425.1 Pseudolabrys sp. | reverse complement strand
GTGTTCGTTGCGACTTAAGCGGGATGTCGTCGCATGAATTTCGAGGAATACGCCGCAAAATCGCTGGTTTTGACGCCTGCCGGCATTCCGGTGCCGCGCGGCACGCTCTGCATCAGCCCGGCGGAAGCGGCCATGGCGGCCGCGAATATCGGGCCGTGCGTCATCAAGGCGCAGGTTCCAGCGGGCAAGCGCGGCAAGGCCGGCGGTATCAAGCTCGCCGCCGGACCCGACGAAGCGAAGCAGGCGGCCAGCCAGATTTTCGGGATGCGCATCGGCGACTATACGGTCGAGCGCGTCCTGGTCGAGGAGCAGGCCGAAATTGCGCGCGAGTTCTATGCCGCCGTCCTGCATGATGTCGCCGCGCGCAAGCCGCTGATCCTTTTCTCCACGGAAGGCGGGATGGACATCGAGGAAATCGCCGCGGCAAAACCCTCGGCGATCCGGCGTCTCCTGGTCGATATCGATGGAAGGCCCTCGGCCGCCGACATTGCAGCCATGCTCAAGGGTCTCCGTCTCGGCGAGGCGGAAGAGCAGATCGCGCGCATTCTCGATCGCATGTATGCCGCCTTCCGCGCGCGCGATGCCGAGCTTCTTGAGATCAATCCGCTGGCCTTGCTCGAGGACAATCGCGTGGTCGCGCTCGACTGCAAATTCGTGCTCGACGATGCCGCGGTCTATCGCCAGCCGGACATCGCGAAGTCGGGTGCTGCCGCCGCAATGACGGCGCTTGAGCAGCGCGGGGCCGAGGCCGGCCTCAAGCTGATCCAGCTCGACGGCAATGTCGGCGTGCTCGCCAACGGCGCCGGCCTCACCATGACGACCATGGACGTCATTCGGCATTACGGCGGCAAGCCCGCAAATTTCCTCGAGATCGGCGGCGAGGCCTACACGAAATCCGAGATTGCGCTCGACCTGGTGCTGTCCAACCCCGGCGTGAAAAGCCTGGTGATCAATTTCTGCGGCGCCTTTGCGCGCACCGACGTGATGGCCGACGGCGTCGTGAAAGCCTGGCACAAGCTACAGCCGAAAGTGCCGGTGTTCTTCTCGATCCACGGCACCGGCGAAGAGGAAGCCGTCAAGCTGGTGCGCGACGAGCTCGGAATCGAGCCGTACGACTTCATGGAAGACGCCATCCAGGCGGCGGTGAAGGCAGCACAATGATCGTCCGTAAAAACGACGGCGTCGTTGTGCTCGGCATCACCGGCAAGCAGGGCACCTTCTGGACCGAAAAGATGATCGCCTATGGCACCAATGTGGTCGCCGGCGTCAATCCCAAGCGTGCGGGCGAAACTCACGTCGGCGTGCCGATTTTCGCGACCGCCGCCGATGCCGTTGCGAAAGCGGGCGGCGATGTCGCCGTGATGTTCATTCCGCCGCCGATGGCGAAGGAGGCGGCGGTGTCCGCCGCGCAGGCGGGCATCAAGCTGCTGGTCGTGCTGACCGAGCACATCCCTGCGCAGGACGTGATGGCGATGCACGCCGCCGCTGCGAAACACGGCACCCGCATCGTCGGGCCAAATACCGCGGGTCTCGTTACGCCTGGTGAATGTTTTGTCGGCATTATGCCGGCCTTCGTGCCGAGCGTGTTCAGGGCAGGGCGGGTCGGCGTGATCTCGCGCAGCGGCAGCCTGGGCACGCTGGTCTGCCTCAATCTCACGCGCGCCGGCATCGGCCAGAGCGCCTTCATCGGCATCGGCGGCGACCCGATGCTCGGAACAACCACGCGCGATGCGCTCGACGCGCTGGACAAGGACAGCCGCACCGATGCGATCGTGATCGTCGGCGAAATCGGCGGCGCGATGGAAGAGGACGCTGCCGTCTACGCAAAGGCGATGAGCAAGCCGCGGGTCGCCTTCATCGCGGGCGCCGCCGCTCCCCCGGGCAAGAAAATGGGGCATGCCGGCGCGATTGTGACCGGCAATGCCGGCAGCTATGCCTCCAAGCGCAAGGCGCTCGAAGCAGCAGGCGTCACCGTCGTCGATACGCCTTCGCAAATCGCCGCAGCCGTCGCGGCAGGTCTCCAACCCGGCCGCTCCAGACTCGCCGCAAGCCAATAAGGACTCCGCGTGAGCGCAGAAAATCTACAGGCGTTGCGACCGTCGATGGCTATGGCTGCGGCTCTCGCACCCGGCATTCTCCTGTCGGCCATGGTGGCGGCTATCGGCTACATCGCCGCTCCTTTCGTGGCGAAGGTCGTCCCCATTCCCAACATGGTGATCGCGCTCGTCGTCGGCATCGCGCTCAATCCGCTGGCGGCGCGGCCGGCGGTGCAGCCGGGCATGAATTTCTGCGTGAAAACGCTGTTGCGCTGGGCGGTTGCGCTGCTCGGTCTGCGCGTGGGACTCGGCGATATCGCGGCGCTCGGCCTGCAAACCGCCGCGCTCATCGTCGTCTCCATGGCTGCGACTGTTGCTTCAGGGTTTGTATTGGCGCGCTGGTATGGCCGCAGCGCCGGATTTGGCGCGTTGGTCGGCGTCGGCACGGCGGTGTGCGGCGCTTCGGCGACGCTTGCGACCTCGACGGTCGTGCCCGAGTACAAGGGCAAGGCGGCCGACATCGCCTTTGTCGTGGTGGCGGTGAATGCGCTCGCCACGCTGGCGATGCTGGTCTACCCGCCGCTCTGCATCGTGCTCGGCTTTGATGCGCAGACGACAGGCGTGATGCTGGGCGGCACGATCCACGATGTCGCGCAGGTGGTCGGCGCCGGTTACGCCGTGTCGGAGCCGGTCGGAAACACGGCGGTGATTGTGAAGCTCTTTCGCGTGTTCCTGCTGCTGCCGGTGGTGCTCAGTGTCGGCTGGTATTTCACGCGCAAGGGCATTCGGCACGGCGAGGCGCGCGTGCCGGTGCCGGTCTTTGCCATCGTCTTCCTGTTGCTGTGCATCCTGAACAGCGCGATGCCATTGGTTCCGTCCTGGATGCCGGTCTACACGCCCGCGAAAAGCCTGCTGGTGGAAGTTTCGACCTGGGGCCTGCTGCTCGCCATCGGCGCGCTCGGACTCGGAACGTCGATCAGGACGATCATCGGCCTCGGCTGGCGGCACATCACCACCGTGCTGGGCGCGACCGCAGTCATTTTTGCGGTGCTGACGGTCGGGCTAGTGGTGATACGAGCACTATAAGTTCTTGTAGGGTGGGCTGAGCGCAGCGAAGCCCACCGGCGGCTTTTCGATTATCTCGGTGGGCTCGGCGCTGTCGCGCCTTAGCCCACCCTACGATTCCGTAGCTAGCGCAGCGTCACGGTCTCGAAATCGGCCGGCAATACGATTTCCAGAAGCTCGCAGTCGTCGGAATAACCGAGCACGGTGTGTTTGATTCCGGGCGGCTGAATCCAGCACGAGCCGGCATAGAAGGTGTGCACCCCTTCGTCCTCGAACTCGCTCTGGAACCAGCCCTTGAGCACATAGACCATCTGGAAGTCGACGTCGTGGTAGTGCGGGATCGCCACCTCTTCCGTACTGAAGGGCTTCGTCATGCGGATCACGTGCGCCTGCACCATGCCGCCGGTCGCCGGCGCAATGCCAAGATCGCGATAGGCAGAGTAGGGGCGCAGGCCCTGGTCGAAATCTTCCTCGCGGTGGTGGCTGACGGTGAACTTGTGCTTCGGCCGTGCCTTTGCGCGCTCCTTCGCGCGTTTCGCCGGTTTGGCGGCGATTTTCTTCTTGCTCTTTTTTGACTTTACCTTGGTTGCCTTGGCCTTGCGTTTTGCTTTTGCCATGACAGGCCTCCCATTTGGCAGATTGGACCACACATCCGCTCCGCTGTCATTGCCGGGCATAGCCGTCCGAAGGACGGCGTGCTTTCGCACGCCTATGACCCGGCAATCCATGGTGAATGGCAACAGGAAAATCAGTACTGGAGTATGTTCTGCATTTCATCATGCATGCGCGGATCAAGCCCGCGCACGACGCCTGTGGGGGCGACGGCTACTCCGACGCTTCGGCGGCGCCGCCGTGCGCCTTCGACCAGCCGGCCGGGTCGGCGATGAACTTCTCCACCTCGGCCAGCATCTTCGGCTCGAACTTGCCGCTCGCCTTCGCCACGCTGAGCACATCCTTCCAGGTCGTGAGCGCGTGCAGGGTCACGCCGAGATCGCCCATGATCTTTTTGCTCTGCGGATAGATGTCGTAGAAGAAGATCACGAAGCAGTGCTCGCAAATCCCGCCGGCTTCGCGCAGCGCCTTGATGAAGTTCACCTTGCTCTTGCCGTCGGTGGCGAGATCCTCCACCAGCAGCACGCGCTGGCCCGGCACCAGCAAGCCCTCGATTTGCGAACCGCGTCCGAATCCTTTTGGCTTCTTGCGCACATACTGCATCGGCAGGTGCATGCGGTCGGCCACCCACGCCGCAAACGGAATGCCGGCGGTTTCGCCGCCCGCCACCGCGTTGATCTTGTCGCGGCCGATGTCGCGTTCGATGGTGTGAACCGCGAAATCCATCAGGGCCGAGCGCACGTCGGGGAACGACATCAGCCAGCGCGAGTCGTTGTAGACCGGGCTGGCCCAGCCGCTCGTGAAAATGAACGGCTTGTCGGTCATAAAGCGCACCGCCCCGGTGTCGAGGTACATCCGGGCGGTCAGCTCGGCGATCGTTTTGCTGTCGAGGAATTGAGCGGTCATGACGACTCTCGTTCGTCATGGCCGGGCTCGTCCCGGCCATCCACGTCTTTTCGACTGACAGGCATAAAAGACGTGGATGCCCCGCACAAGGCCGGGCATGACCGGTGTGAACACGGGACAAAACTTCCGGCGCTCATGCCGCCATGCCGCAGTGGCGCGACAATTCACAGGCAAGGTCGAGCAGAGCCTCGTCGCCGCCGGCCCAGCCGATGAAAGAAAGCCCTATCGGGCAGCCGTTGATCGTCCCGCCCGGAATGTTCATCTGCGGAAGGCCCGAAATGCCGGACGTGCAGGTGAGGCGCATGACCCGCGTGCGGAATTCCTCCAGTTCCGCACCCGACATTTCGATCTTCGGCGCGATGCTGGGCGCGGTTGGCAATGCCAGCACAGTGCCCGCCACGGCGACTTGCCGGATATGATCGCGCGCCCTGTTGACGACCGCGCGCGACGCATCGGCCTGCGCTGCGGTGACGGTGGAGGCGAATTGCATGCGCTCCTTCACCCCGGGCCCTAAATTCGGCTTGTGCTTGGTGATGAACCCACCGAACGTCTGCCAGGTCTCGTAGGCTTGCACAATCCGGAACGCCTCGCGCCAGGGGTCGAAGCTGTCGGGTGCGATCCTGGCGTGCACCATCTCCGGCAAGTCATCGCTCATGAACTCGAGCAGCGTGCGGAGCAGGTCGGCGACTGGCTCTTCGGCCTGCGCGAAGGCATCCTCGAGCACGATGACGCGATCGATTTTCACGGCGGCACGGCGGCTGTCGAGCAGCACCGCTCCGACTTTGCGAAAGACGCCGGGAGTGGCGGCGAACCAGCCGGGGACGTCGAAGCTCGGGGCCATATCAGCGACGCCGCTGTGCTCGATGCGCTCATGCGTCGGACGCAAGCCATAAATTCCATTGAATGAAGCGGGCACGCGCACCGAGCCGCCGGTATCGCTGCCGAGCGCAAAGTCGCACAGGCCAGCGCCACAGGCTGCGGCCGAGCCCGCCGACGAACCGCCCGGCAGCCGGCCAGGCGCGCGCACATTCACCGGCGTGCCGTAGTGGGCGTTGGCGCCGCTGACGCTGTAGAAATATTCGTCGCAGACGGTTTTGCCGATGATGGTTGCGCCGGCATCGAGGATCTTCTGCACCGGCGGGCAATTGCGTGCGGCCGGAGGATGGGTCGCAAGCCATTCCGGACTGCCGCAGCCGGTGCGCTCGCCGGCGATGTCGTACATGTCCTTGACCACCGCGCTCAATCCGGCGAGCGGCCCCGACGCCGCTCCCTTGAGCGGTGCCGCAAGGTCATGGGGGACAAAGCAACTGCGATAGGCCTCTGGCGGCATTTACGCTGCGTCCCGCATTCTTCCCTCGGTCAGGTACCAATCCAGGATCTTGCTGCCGTCCCAGGCCACCACGCCGTCGTGTGACAGGATCTCGGCGAAGGTGCGCTCGACATGACTGATGCGGTGCGGCACGCCGGAAAGATACGGATGGCACGCGATGGCCATGAATTTCGGCCGCTCGGCCGATTCCGCGTAGAGAACGTCGAAATGATCGAGCGCCCGCCCGTGCCACTCGTCGGACGGATGGTTTTGCAGCGCCATCATGACGATGTCGTGGATCTCGAAATTGTAGGGCAGCGCCACGATCGGCTTGTGACGCGTCTCGAGGGTGACAGGCTCGTCGTCGAGAACCCAGTCGCCGATATATTCGACGCCGGCTTCCGACAGGTAATCGAGCGTGTCGAAAGTCTGCGTCAGGCCGGGGCCGAACCAGCCACGCGGCCGTTTGCCGGAGAACTTCTCGATGATGTCCATCGATTTGTCGATCACCGCGCGCTCGTCGTCGAGCTTGTGCATCGGTACCTGGTCGTAGCTGTGGGCATTGAGCTCCCAGCCGCTGTCGATGCAGGCCTTCACCACCGAGGGATAGGTCTCGCACACGCGAGCATTGAGCGTGACCGTCGGATTGATGTTGAGCTTCTGCATCATCTTGCGCAGCCGCCAGAAACCAACGCGCATGCCGTATTCATGCCAGCTCCAGTTCGGGTGGTCGGGGAGCATCGGCTGGCCCTGCGGCGGCGAGATCACCATGCGCGCCATCGGGCGGCCCATGTCCCATTCCTCGAGTGCCAGCACCGGCCAGACCACCAGCCGTACGCCCTTCGGCAGCTTGAGAGGTGCGCGCCCCTCGATCGATGAATAGGGCAGTCGTTCGCGTGGATGCATGATGAGATCCCTCCCCAAAGTTCTCATTCTGTCATGGCCGGGCTTGTCCCGGCCATCCACGACTTGACTTTGCCAGGCTGCCAAGACGTGGATGCCCGGCATAAAGCCGGGCATGACGTTGATTAATTCATCCCGGCTTCGGCCCCACCTTCATGTACCAGTCCGCGATCTGCGAGCCGGTCCAGAACAGGACGTCGCGCTTCTTGCGGATCTTCTCGAAGATCTTGCGGAAATATTTGGCGCGATGCGGCGCACCCATGATGTAGGGGTGCGCTGAAATCGCCATCACGCGCGCAGAGCCTTTGGCATCCTTGTAAATCTGCTCGAACTGATCCATGGCGCGCTCATAGAACTCGCTCGCCTTGTGATGCTGGATCAGCATCATCGCGACGTCGTTGCATTCCTGCGTGTAGGGAATGTTGAGGATCGGTTTGCCGCGCGTCTTCATCCACACCGGCTGGTCGTCGAGCACCCAGTCCGCGACATAGTCGTAGCCTTCCTCGGCAAGGATATCCGGCGTCTCCCACGTTTCGGTGAGGCCTGGTCCGAGCCAGCCGCGCGGGCGTTGGCCGGCCGCCTGCTCGATCGCTTCGGCACTTTTGCGGATGTCGGCGCGCTCGTTCTCGACCTTCTGCATGTTGCGCTGGGTGAAGCCGTGGCCGACGAACTCCCATTTGCGGTCGAGGCACGCCTTTATGATGTCAGGGTACGCCTGAATGGCGACGCCATTGATGTTCATCACGCCCGGAATCTTGAAGTCGTCGTAGACCTGCAAAAGCCGCCAGAAACCGACGCGATTGCCATACTCGTGCCAGCACCAGTTGGGGATGTCGGGCATCGGCGCCCCGCCCGCTGGCGGCGTGATCACCGTGCGCGGCATCGTCTGTGTCGGGTCCCATTCCTCGACATTGGTGATCGTCCACACCACCATGCGCGCTCCCTTCGGGAGCTTCAGCGGCTTGCGCTTTATGATGGCGGAGTAATCGAGACGGTCGTTCGGCAGCATGCCGACGCTGGGCTTCGGGAAATTCATACGCGACGTCCCTCGGGGTTCTTGCTAATTTTTTTCGTCATTCCGGGGCGCGAGCGCAGCGAGCGAACCCGGAATCCAGAAGAAAATGCCGTGCCTGCATCTGGATTCCGGGTCCGGCACTTCGTGCCGTCCCGGAATGACAGTGCAGTTTTGCAGCTACCCCGGATATTGTACAGGGCATGAAGCTCGTCCGTTACCGTTCCGCATCGGGCGAAAAGCCCGGCCTCATTCTGGATGGTGAAATCTTCGACCTGTCCGGCAGCTTCGAGGCACTCAACCCGCGCCCCCCGACACTGGACGATATCGAGGCCATTGCCGCCGTGCCGGCAAAGGCGCTCGCCAAGGTGGAGAAGGGTGTCGTGCTCGGCCCGCCGCTGCGCGGCATCGGCAAGATCATCGGTGTCGGCTTGAACTACCGTGATCATGCCGAGGAAACCGGCCTGCCGCTGCCAAAAGAGCCGACATTGTTTCTCAAAGCGACCAGCGCGCTGTGCGGTCCGGCCGACGATCTCGTCATGCCGCGTGAGGCCAAGAGCGTCGATTGGGAAGTCGAGCTGGGAGTCGTGATCGGGAAACCGGGCGTCTACATCGCGGAGCGCCAGGCGCTCGACTACGTGCTCGGCTATTGCATCGGCATCGACTTCTCCGAGCGCGACTTTCAGTTCAACCGCGGCGGGCAGGGCTTCAAGGGCAAGAGCGCCGACACTTTCGCGCCGCTCGGCCCATTCCTTGCGACGCGGGACGAGATCGCCGACCCGCAGAAACTGTCGATGCGGCTGACCGTCAACGGCGAAACGAGGCAGAGCGGCTCGACGCGCGACATGATTTTCTCGGTCGCCGAGCTGGTGTCCTACATCAGCCGCTTCATGAGCCTGCAGCCGGGCGACGTCATCCTCACCGGCACGCCGGCCGGCGTGGGCCTCGGTCAGAAGCCGCCAGTCTATCTCAAGGCCGGCGATGTCGTGACCGCCTCAATCGAATATCTCGGTGAGCAGACGCACAGGGTTGTGGCGAGTCCGTAAGGCTCCGCGACGCCAGGGGGCTATATCCGTAGTCCGTAGGGTGGGCAAAGGCGCGTCGAAGACGCGCGGTGTCCACCACTCATTCCCCGAACATCAGGCATGTCACGGCTCTCCAGATTTTTTAAATAAATCTCTCGCTCTCTGCTCCATCCTCCACCATTCGAATGATCGGCATTGTCGTCTGACACCAAATAAGTTTTCTACGCTCGTTCGTTTGCAAAAATACTCCGCATGACAGCGCAACGCGTGCGCAATCCTCGTTCGATCGAACGACGCGCATAAAACCAAATGCGTCGGAAAATTATTTTTTCTGAATCGCGCGCACGCGCAAAAACTGCAAGAGCTATTTAGCTTCGGTTCATCTGCACGCACCTAGTTTGCGCGTCGATCGATGAACGAGTGTGGCGTGTGCAAGGAGGCGATTGGAAAGCGGTGCGCTCGCGAATTGATGCCTCGAACCGACAACGCGTGACTCAGAAATTGCAACTCAATACAGGAAATTGAAAATGCGCAAAGTTCTCATCATCGCCCTCGGCCTCGCGAGCGTCACTACTCTCGCCGCCGTGCATCAGGCTTCCGCCGCGCAGGACTGCAAGATTGTCTGCGATCAATGGGCGCCGGATAATTGGGGCAAGCCGCGGTGTTTCTCGGCACACCAGGTGTGCACGAAACAACCCGTCTCGAACGGTCCAGGCCCGCAGCAAGCTATCAACGATAAGAAGCTCAAGCGGCAGAACTGACTCTCGGCAGCCGCGGCCTCTTCGATGTTCGGGGAGGCCGCGCTGCGCCTTGCACATTCGAACAGCGTTCAAGTGAACAAACGTCAGGCAAACAGGAAATTGAAAATGCGCAAAGTTCTCATCATCACTCTCGGCCTTGCGAGCCTCGGTGCTGTCGCCGGCGTGCAGCCGGCTTCGGCTGATCAAGCCAGCCAGGCCTGCGTCAATATCGCCCTGCAGCGATGCAACTCGCTCGGCGGCCAGTGTACGACCAGCCAGCAATATCTCACGCTCTACCGGCAGTGCGTGAATACGGCCGCAGCCAACGCAAAGGCCTCCAGGCAGCAATTGCAAAGCCGCATCAACACTGCGCAGACCCCCACCGGAATCCTCCCCAAGCCAAAGACTCAGGCGAAGTGAACCGAGAAGGTCGAATGCGCCCCGGCGCGAGTCATCGCGCCGGGCCGACCTAAAGGTTGTGATCAACACGGGGATTTCAGGATATTGAACATGCGCAAATCTCTCACCATCGCCCTCGGCCTCGCGAGCCTTGGCGCTCTTGGTGCTCTTGGAGCCGTCCAGCCGGCAGTCGCTGGCTGGACAAAGAAAACGGTTTGTCAGTGGCGCTTGAGCGGCGCCTATGTCGGTGATTTCGAGACCGGGCCGCTCGGCATCGGTGTCAAAGTGTGCCACGAGATCGATGTACTGGTGCCGAACGACTGGAAGGGCGCAAGCGCGAACGGCGTCAACAAGACCTTCGGCCCCTCAACAAATTTGAAAAACAAATAAGCAAGCAGCCCCGCATGAGCGGAGCGAGATCCGCAAGCGCAGCGAGCGAACGTGGAACGACAGGAAGCCTCAACTCCCCTTCTCGTCGTGAATCTCCGGAAAGAAGTAATCCTTCCATGACGCCGGCTTCGCCTTGAGCGTGCCGACCTCCGCCATGAAGTCGGCATATTTCATGGTGTTTTCCGGGGTCATGGTCCAGCGCACCTGCGGTCCGGTGACGATCTTGCCGACCATATCGGGCGAGAGCTTCGATTTCGAATCCTCGATCCACAATGCCGCCGCCCCCTTCTTGTCCTTGTTGACGATGTCGGTTGCTTCCTTGAGCGCCGCCACCAGAGCCTTGTAGAGCGCCGGATTGCTTTCGCGGAATTTGGCCGGCGCCCAGACTGCGGTAAATGTGTGCGAACCGCCCATCACGTCGAAGGAGTTGAGCACGGTGTGCACCGCGGGGTCCTCGAGTTGCTGATACTGGAACGGCGGCACGCTGAAGGCGGCTGAAATCTGCGCGCCACCCTTGAGTAGCGCGACGGTCGCATCCGGCGGTGTCATAGACACGGTGAGCGGGTCGAGCTTGTTGAACTCCTTCGTGCCGTAAGCCTTGGCTGCCGCCATTTGCAGCGTGATCGCCTGCACCGATGACTTCACCGCCGGCACGGCGATGCGGTCGCTGTCCTTGAAGTCCTTGATGGTCTTGATGGCGGGATCGCGGCTGTTGAGCAGGAAGGGCTGCGAGCTCAGCGCGGAAATGCCGCGCACTTCCTGCGGCGTGCCTTTGGTGCGCGACCACAGCACAAGCAGGCCCGGCACGCCGCCGGAGCCGATGTCAATATTGCCGGAGATCAGGGCTTCGTTGACGGCGGTAGGTCCGTTGAAGGTGAACCACGACACCTTCACATCGTTGAGGCCGAGCGCCTTGGCGTGCTTCTCGATGAGCTGCTGATGCTCCATCACGTTGAGCTGCAGGTAGCCCATGGAAAATTGGCGGGCGAGACGGATTTCCTGCGCCTGCGCCGTTGCCGTCAGCGCCCCGCACAGCATCGCTGCCGCCGCATATGGGCGCACCACCGTCCTGACGATCATGATCTTTCCTCCAACTTGGCTGCCGTTCTTTTTCTTTTGGGCAACGTCCGACGCTATGCGGCAGCCTCGATCTTGGCAATGCCGCGGTACCAGTCGAGGATCTGCTCGCCGTTCCAGTGCAGCACGCCTTCGTGCCTGTTCACGTAGTCGTAGATCTGCTCGAGATATTTGATCCGGTGCGGCTGGCCGCTGATGTAGGGGTGGATCGCGAGCGTGCAGAACTTCGCGCGCTTGGCGCTCTCGGCATAGAGCTGGTCGAATTGATCCATCACGAGCTTGAGCAGATAGTCGCTGTTGTGGTGCTGGATGATCATCACCGGAATGTCGTTGCATTCGATCGTGTAGGGCAGGGTGACCAGCGGACCCTTGGTGGTTTTGATCACTGTCGGCTCGTCGTCATAGACCCAGTCGCCGATATATTTCACGCCGGCGGCGGCCAGCAGGTCGGGTGTCTCCAGCGTCTGCGTGAGGCCGGGCCCGAGCCAGCCGACGGGCCGCTTGCCGCAGAACTTTTCCATGATGTCCATGGTGCGGTTGATCATGCCGGCCTGGTCGGTTTCCTTGTGGATCGGGCCCTGCTCATAGGCGTGGCCCATGAATTCCCAGCCGGCATCGCGCGCTTCCTTGGCAACGCGTGGATAGTCCTCGCAGATGCGCGCGTTGGCGGCCAGCGTCGGCTTGATGCCGAGCTTCTTGTACAGCTCGAAGAAGCGCCAGCAGCCGACCCGCATGCCGTATTCGTGGAATCCCCAGTGCACGACGTCGGGCATCAGCGGCACGCCGGTCGGAGCGGGGAGCAATTGCCGCGCCATCGGCTTGCCGATGTCCCAGACCTCGTAGTTGACGATGGTCCAGAACACGATGCGCGCATTACCCGGCAACTTGAGCGGGGGGCGATCCACGATCGCGGAATACTCGGCGCGCTCGCGGGGAATCATTGGGTTGGCCATGCAGAAATCCCTTTCAATGCGCACTTTCTCACGTCATCGCAGCTGCGTGCAACCCGACCAGGCATGTTTGACTCCACAGTCATGCCCGGCTTTATGCCGGGCATCCACGCCTTTTTCTTGGAATTAAGACGTGGATGGCCGGAACAAGTCCGGCCATGACACCGAGTGATGCACGCGCAACCCGACCACGTTAAAGACAATATGCACGAACCTCTCGATCGTCATTGCCGGGCTTGACCCGGCAATCCATGATGAATCGCACCAGTCAAATTAGTAAGGCCTGCATGCATGCAGCTCATCATGGATGCGCGGGTCAAGCCCGCGCATGACTCTGAATTTGTGGCGCGCGTATGGTCCAATCCACTCTAGGCCGTCGCGGCCACGCGCAACCCGACCAGCCGTTCGAGCGTGGCGGTGTCCTTCAGCAATTGCGCCGATGGTGCGCGGTGAGCCACCGCGCCCCGCTCCAGCACGATTGCTTCGGCGGTCAATTCCAGCGCGATATCGGTGTGCTGCTCAACCAGGATGATGGCAATCTTCCGGTCCGACAGCATCAGCTTCATCGCGGCGGTGAGTTCGTCGACGAGCACCGGCGCCAGACCTTCGAACGGCTCATCCAGCAACATCAGCGCGGGGTTGGTCATCAAAGCGCGCGCGATCGCCAGCATCTGCTGCTCGCCGCCGGAGAGCTGGTTGCCCATGTTGTCGCGGCGCTCGGCCAGGCGGGGAAACATCTTGAAGACAGCGTCGAGATCCCACGGTCCCGGCCGCGACGCGACGGTGAGGTTTTCATCGACCGAGAGCGACGGGAATATCTCGCGCTCCTGCGCCACCCAGCCGATGCCGTTGGTCGCGCGTCGATCTGGCGATATGCGTGAAATGTCCTGCCCGCGCCAGGCGATGCCGCCGCCGCGCAGTTGCGTGTAACCCATGATCGTCAGGAGCAGCGTCGACTTTCCGACGCCGTTGCGCCCGAGCACGGCGAGGCTGCCGTGCTCCGGCAGGTCAAGCGAAACGCCATGCAGCACCACGGCATCGCCGTAGCCGGCGGTCACGTTGTCGAGCTTGAGAAGCGATTCAGCCATGCTTTAACCGTGCTTGCGCTTGCCCAGGTAGACTTCACGGACGCCGGGGTCGGCCGAGATTTCGGCCGGCGTGCCCTCGGTGAAAATCGCACCGCCCACCAGCACGATGATGTGGCTGGCGAAGCGGAACACGACATGCATGTCGTGCTCGATGAACAGAAGGGTCAGGTCGTCCGACAGCCCCGCAACCGCCTCGAACACTTCGCCGCTTTCTTCCGGCGGCACCCCGGCGGCGGGCTCGTCGAGCAGCAGAACCTTCGGCCGGGTCGCGAGCGCCAGCGCGATTTCGAGCAGACGCTGACGTCCGTATGGCAATTCACGCGTGATCTGATAGCAGGAATCGCCCAGCTTCAGCTTGCGCAGGATTTCGTAGGCCTCCTCGATCGTCTCGCTGTGCGAGCCGACGCCCCGCCAGAACCGCCCGGCCTGCCCGCGACGCTCGGCAACTGCGAGCGTAACCGCCTCGAGCGCATTGAGACCGGCAAACAACGTGTTGATCTGGAACGTCCGCGCCAGGCCGCGCCGCACCCGCTCCTGCGGTCCCAGCGCGGTGATGTCGTCGCCGGCGAGGAAAATCTGCCCGGCATTGGGCGTCAGCATGCCGGTCATCAGATTGATGAGCGTGGTCTTGCCGGCGCCGTTCGGCCCGATGAGGGCATAGCGTGCGCCGACCGGAAGATCGATCGCGATGTCGCGCGCCACCGCCAGCGAGCCGAATGCCTTGGACAATCCGCGCGTGCCCAAAGCGATCGGGGCCTTCGATTGTGCGGATGGGCTCATTTGCCTCTCCACCGCGCGTAAAAATGCGACAGTCCACCGAGGATGCCGTTGGGAAGGACCATGACGACCGTCACCAGCAGCACGCCAATCCAGAAGTACCAGTACTGCGGCGCGATGCCGGAGAACTGGTCGCGCGCGACCATGAAGATGATGGCGCCGATCAGCCCGCCATAGAGGCGGCCGGCGCCGCCGAGCACCAGCATCACCAGCACGTCGGCGGAGCGCTGGAAGCTGATCGATTCAAGGGAAACGCTCTCGGTGGTCTGCGCCAGCACCGCACCGGCAAGGCCGGCCATGGCCGCGGCAATCGTGTAGGCCTTGCGGATGTGGGCCTGGCTGTCGGCACCGATCGCGGGCATGCGCACCCAATTTTCGCGAATGCCGCGAAGGGCAAGGCCTAATGGCGAATTGATCAGGCGTCGCGCGCCCAGGAAAACCAGGAAGAGGACGACGAGCGAATAGGTGTAGGCGGTGTATCCATAGAGATCGAACTTGAACAGTCCAAGCACCGGCCACATCGACACGCCCTGCAGGCCGTCGCTGCCGCCGGTGAGCCAATGCGCGCGGTTTGCTGCCTCGAAAGCGAGCAAGCCGAGGCCGAGCGTGATCATGATCAGGGTAAAATGGCGGAAGCGCGCAATGACGAAGCTGACGGCAAGGCCGACAAGACCGGCAACTGCTGCGGCGAATATGACGCCGCTCAACGGTTCGCCCCAGCCGAACTTCGAGAGCAGCCCCGCCGAATACGCGCCGATGCCGAAAAACGCCGCATGGCCGAGCGAAACAATGCCGGCATAACCCAGGATAATGTCGAGCGAGAGCGCGAACAGGGCCGTGATGGCGATCTGGCTTGCCAGTGACAGGTAGTTGGGAAACAGCACGAAGGGCAAAAGCGTCGCCAGCCAGAACGCGATTTCGAGGGGATGCCAGCGGCCCTGCGCCTGCAGGTAGCCCTGGGGGGTGAGACTGGTGGCCGCCGTAATCATGCGTTCAGTCCGGCCAAAATTCCGATGTCATGGCCGGACTTGTTCCGGCCATCCACGTCTTGCTTCACAAAGGAAGACGTGGATGCCCGGCATAAAGCCGGGCATGACGGGGTTGTGCACGTGCGCCGCATCTTCAGCGCCTCCCGAACAGGCCGGCGGGACGCCACATCAGCACCACCACCATGACCAGGTAGATGAGGAAGGCGCCGAGCTCCGGCGCGTAATATTTGCCAGCGACGTCGCTGACCCCGATCAGTATTGCCGCGGCGAA
>DASSSM010000348.1:0-7862 GCA_035708425.1 Pseudolabrys sp. | reverse complement strand
CCGAAGCAAAATGGAGAAGCCGCATGATTCTCGAACTGGTCGAGTTCAATTCGCCGATGGGCTGGAGCCGCCGGCAGGTCGCCGAAGAGGCACGCAATGTCATTCCGAAGTGGCGGGCGAACAAGGAATTGTTGCGCAAGCATTTTCTGCTTGAACTCAACGGCAAGACCGGCGCCGGCGTTTATATCTGGCCGTCGGTTGAAGCGGCGCAGAAGGCGCACAATGAAGAGTGGCGGCAGTCGGTGATCAAGCGCACGGGAGGTGCGCCGACGATCCGCTATTTCGACCTCTTCCTTCTGGTTGACAATGAAAAGGGTGCGGTCACCGAATTTCCCGAGGCGGCAGAGATTCAATCGGCAGCGGCCTGACCCGAACAAAGACTTGATCTCCAAAAGATGCTTTGGGCCGTTTTTACCCTGATCGCCGCGGCTGCGCAGACCGCGCGCAACGCGATGCAGCGCGAACTGACCGCCACGCTGGGCACGGTCGGCGCCACTCACGTGCGCTTCCTGTTCGGATTTCCTTTCGCGCTGCTTTTTCTGCTCGGTCTCCTGGCCGTCACCGGCGACCACCTGCCGACGGTGCCGCCCGTGTTCTGGCCGTGGGTCATCGGCGGGGCGCTCGGGCAGATCGCTGCGACAGCGCTGATGCTTTCCGCGATGGGCGAGCGCTCCTTCGTTGTGGCCTATGCCTATATCAAGACGGAGCCGGTGCAGGTTGCGCTGTTCGGCCTGATTTTCCTCGGCGACAAGGTGACGCCACTGTCGGCGGCGGCAATCCTGATCGCGACCGTCGGTGTGATCGTGATTTCACTCAAGCCGCGAACGGGCGCCGGCACGATGCGATCAACATTGATCGGACTTGCGGGGGGCACGATGTTCGCCCTGTCGGCGATCAGCTACCGCGGTGCGATTCTGTCGCTTGGTCTTCCTGATTTCGTGCTCGCCGCAACGTTCACCGTGACGATCGGTCTGGTCATTCAGGCCGCGCTATTGTCGGCTTTTCTGGCGTTGCGTGATCCCGAAGTTCTGCGTGCGATCGCGCGGGCCTGGAAACCCTCGCTGTTCGCCGGCTTCATGGGCGCATTCGCGTCGGAATTCTGGTTTCTCGCCTTCGCCATCACCACCGCGGCTAATGTACGCACACTCGCATTGGTCGAGGTGCTGTTCGCGCAGGGTGTGACGCGGTTCGTCTTCAAGCAGCCCACCACGCAGCGCGAAGGGATCGGCATCGTGCTGGTGGTGATCGGTGTCGCGCTGTTGGTATGGGCGTATTAGTTCCGCTCGTCCGGAAGCGACGGCAGCGGATGAAATTCGATGCCTTCCTCGGACAATTCTTTCGCTTCCTCAGGTGACGCCACGCCGTAGATCGAGCGATGCTCGATCTCGCCGTAGTGCATCTTGCGCGCTTCCTCGGGGAATTTCGCGCCGACATTGTCGGCATTCTTGGTGAGGTGATCGCGAAATTCCTTCAGCTTGGCGCGGATTTCCTGCTCCTGCGGCGAAATCATCGCGACCGGCGCCGATGCAGGCGCTGGTGTCGGGGTCGTTTCGGACGCTGTCTCGAGGGCCTCGATAGGCTTGCTGCGCTTCTTTGCAGTTGTGGACAGCCGCGGTGCCATAATCGCCTTTTCGACCTTGGCCGAGCCGCAGTGCGGACAGCTCACGAGGCCGCGCTTGGCCTGTTTGTCGTAGGCAGCCGAATCCTGGAACCAGCTCTCGAACTGGTGTCCCTGCTGACATATGAGTGCGTAGCGTATCATTCCGCCCCCCGCACGACGTGAAGGTGCGCCGGCTCCGCCAACGGTTCAACGATTTCAAATCGCCGGCCATGCTGCAGCGACGGGATGCGCGCACGCGCATTGGCGACTTCTGCGGGATTGATCTCAGCCACGATGACCCCCGGCTCGATGCCACCTTCGGCAATAATGCGCCCCCAAGGGTCAACGATCAATGAATGGCCGAACGTGTCCCTGCCGTTCTCGTGTCTGCCGCCCTGGGCGGCCGCGAAGACGAAGCAGCCGTTTTCAATGGCGCGGCTTCGGATGAGGACATGCCAATGCGCTTCGCCGGTCTGTCTTGTGAAGGCCGACGGGATTGCCAGCATGGTTGCGCCAGCTTCGGCGAGCGCGCGGTAAAGCGCGGGAAAGCGCAGATCATAGCAAACGGTCAAACCGAGGCGGCCCCACGGCAGGTCGGCCAGCACCGCCAGCTCGCCCGGACGGTAGTTGCGTGACTCGCGATAACTCTCGCCGTCCGCCAGGTCGACGTCGAACATATGGATCTTGTCGTAGCGAGCGAGGATGTCGCCCTTCGGATCGATCAGGAAAGAACGATTGGCGGCGCGGTCGGGCGAGATCCTGATCGCAAGGGAGCCGATGTGCACGTAGATGCCGACCTTGCGCGCGACCTCGCGCAGCGTGGCCAGCGATGGGTCTGCCTCTTCTTCGACGGCCACTGCGAAAAGTTGCTCGCGAGTGGCCGCCAGGATATTTGTCATTTCCGGCGTGAGCACGTACTCGGCGCCGGCCGATTTCGCGTCGCCGATGTAGTGCACGGCGGCGTCGATATTGGCGTCGGGCTGCAGACCTGAGCGCATCTGGATCATGGCTGCTTTGAAACTACCGCCGTTCATGACGCGGCCTTGCTGGTCAATAGCGGATCGAGCCTGCCGGCGCGCTCAAGCGCGCCCAGTTCGTCGCTGCCACCCACGTGCGTGGTGCCGACAAAAATCTGCGGCACAGTCATGCGTCCGGTTGCGCGTTGAATCATTTCTTCCCGGCGTTCGAAATCACTGCTGACGTCGATCTCGCTGTAGCTTACACCCTTTCGCTTCAGCAAGGCCTTGGCCGCGGAGCAATAGGGGCAGAAGCGGGTCGTGTAGATTTCAACGGGAGGCATGGCGTTTTCGGGCATTTGGGCCCTTTTATATGGGGGGACGCGCCGCCGCCACAACCCGCGCAAAGACGAGCACATCGACATGGCCGGCACCCGCCCGTGACAGGGTGCGGGCGCAAGCATCGATCGTGGCGCCAGAGGTGAGCACGTCGTCGATCAACACCAGCCGGCGCCCGGCAATATCCGATTCATGCTCCACAGCGACCCGGAACGCGCCTTGCACATTATCGGTGCGGTCCGTCTTCGACTTGCCCACCTGTTGCGGCGTCGCTCGCACACGTTTGAGCCCGCCATGGACAACGGGCACGCCGGTCAATCCCGAGATGACGCCGGCGAGGGCCGCCGACTGATTGAAGCGCCGCGCCCATTGTCGCCGCCAATGTAGGGGTACCGGGACGAGTGCATCGGCATCGGAAAGCAATTCGCGGCCCGCACGTGCCATCCATTGGCCCATGGTCGGTGCGAGGTCGAGCCGGTCGCCATATTTGAGGCTGTGGACGAGCGCGCGTGAAATATCATCGTAGCGCACAGCGGCACGCGCCCGGTCATAGGAGGGCGGGTTGGCAATCGCTTCCATCGACAGCAGGCCGGGGCCGGGATCGTAGGCGAACGGAATCCCCAGCCGCGCGCAATATGGCGGCTCGATGAGCGACAACATCGACCAGCAATGCGCGCATAGACCGTTGCCGTCGCCAAGCGGTTCGCGGCAGGACGGACAAAGCTGGGGCAGGGCGAAGTCGAGCGCGAGCCGCAGCGCCGATCGTAAGCCCTTACGAAAGCGGGCAGCCGATGGCACACCAGCCGGACTTGCCGAAACAAGCTCGTTCATGCTGCAACGGTAGCACGATCACTGTGGGCATGGCACGATCGCGCGTGACGCGATAGGACAAAGCAATGTCGTCAGGCTCCAATATCTTTGACCGGCGGTTGCTTCGCGTGCGCCAAAGACGCGCGCGACGATTGACGCCTACGACATTTCTGCTGGATCGCGTTGCAACCGATTTGGGCGAGCGGCTTTCCGCGGTCCTGCGCAAGTTCGACGTGGCCGTTGACCTCGGCACGCCATCCGATGCCGTACGTCGCGTGCTGGCGGCGAGCAAAAATATAGGCACTGTCGTCGGGGCCGGACCGGATGGCGATGATGATGATGGCTTGCGCGTCACCACCGATGAGGAAGCCTTGCCATTTGCCGCGGGCTCGCTTGATCTGGTGGTGTCTGCGCTGGCGCTGCAATTTGTCAACGACCTGCCCGGTGTGCTGATCCAGATTCGCCGCGCTCTGAAGCCGGACGGGCTATTGCTGGCGGCATTGATCGGCGGAGACAGCCTGACCGAATTGCGCTCGGCATTTGCCGCCGCCGAAGCTGAAGTGGAGGGCGGTATCTCGCCGCGCGTCGCGCCTTTCGCCGATATCCGCGAGCTTGGCGGCCTTTTGCAGCGCGCCGGTTTTGCGTTGCCGGTCGTCGATAGCGAGCGAGTCGCGGTGCGTTACGATTCGGCTCTTGCGCTGCTGCGCGATCTCCGGCGCATGGGCGCGACCAATATTTTGCACGAGCGGCAACGTCAACCGCTCAAGCGCGCGACGTTGGCACGCATGGCGGAAATCTATGCCGAGCGTTTTTCCGACCCCGACGGACGCATACGTTCGACGTTCGAAATCATCTGGCTTTCGGGCTGGGTGCCCCATGAGAGCCAGCAGCAACCCCTTAAGCCCGGCTCGGCGGCGCGGCGCCTTGCCGACGCGCTCGGCACCACGGAACTGCCGGCCGGGGAAAAGGCGGAACGGCTTCGCTAAAGCAATGTCATCAGGTGGGAAACGAGCGGTACATCTGCCGGAGGCATTTCATAATCGCGCAGCCGGTTCGGCTTTACCCACGCAAGTTGCTGGCCCTCAGTCGGAGTGACGGTCCCGTCCCAGCGACGGCAGACATAGAGCGGCATCAGCAGATGGAAGTCGGGATAGGTGTGACTCGCAAAGGCCAGCGGCGCGAGACAGGCCTCGCTCACCGTTATCGCGAGCTCCTCGCGCAATTCCCTTATTAGGGTATCTTCCGGTCGCTCGCCATCCTCGACTTTGCCGCCGGGAAATTCCCAGAGGCCGGCCATCGGCTTGCCTTGCGGCCGCTGCGCGATCAGCACGTGCCCGTCGGCGTCGACAAGTGCACAGGCGGCGACAAGAGTAAGTTTGATACTCACAGCCTTCGACCTCGGTGGAGTGTCAATTAAGCACAGTTCAATGCAATCGAAATGGGCTGCCCGGCAAGGGATTCTTGTCAACGAGCGTGACAGGTTATTGATACAAGGCCCGGCTGCATTATCCTTGGTCGATTTTGCCGGGGGGCGGCAATGATTAGATTTTCCAGCATTGCAGTGGGTTTGGTGCTGCTCGGACTGGCGTGCGAGTCAGCTTCAGCTGTCTGCGCGCCTTTTGTGCGTTGGGTGAATAATCAGACAGTCGACAATTATATGACCGTAAGGTCAGGGAAGACCTGTAGTCTGATTTTCCGTTCCGGCGGGCCTACGTACCAAACCGTCATCCTCGTGCGTCCGTCGCACGGGACGGTTTCGGTTGGTGACGTTGGACGCGTCATCTATCGTGCGCGCCCGGGCTACGTCGGCGCTGACACCTTCACCTATGCGCGTCGCGGCTTGGATTCTCGCAATGGCCCAATGAACGCCACCGTCCGCATCGCGGTGACAGTCACACCGTGAATTGAGGTTATGAGCGGTAGTCGCCATTGATGGCGATGTATTCTTTGGTGAGGTCGCAGGTGAGCACGCGATCGCGACCCTTGCCCAGCCCGAGCGCGACCTTCAGGCTGATTTCCGGTTTTTTCATCGTCGCGCTGACGGTCGCTTCATCGTAGCCCGGATCGCGTGCGCCTTTGTGGGCGACGCGGATGCCGCCAAACCAGATTGAGAGCTTGTCCCTGTCCGCCGGCTCGCCGGCCTTGCCGACGGCCATCACGACCCGGCCCCAGTTTGCATCTTCGCCGGCGATCGCAGTTTTCACCAGCGGGGAATTGGCAATGGACATCGCAATGCGCCGCGCCGAGACCTTTGACACCGCGCCCTCGACCACGATCTCGACCAGTTTGCGGGCGCCTTCGCCATCGCGCGCCACCTGTTCGGAGAGGTTGGCCAGCACGGAATGCAGCGCTTTTTTGAACTCTTTCAGGCGTGGATCGGAAGCGCGTGCAATTCTCGGGGCAGCGGCAGCCTTTCCGGTCGCGAACATCATCAGCGTGTCGGATGTCGATGTGTCACCGTCGATTGTCACTGCGTTGAAGGTGTCGGCGACGCCATCTTTCAGAAGCGCCTGCAGTGCAGGTGCGGAAATCGCTGCGTCGGTGAATATGAAAGAGAGCATGGTGGCCATGTCGGGGGCGATCATGCCGGCGCCCTTGGCAATACCGTTAATCGCCACGCGGGCCTTGCCGATTCTTGCCGTCGCGGTCGCCACCTTGGGAAAGGTATCGGTGGTCATGATCGCCCGCGCTGCGGCAAGGAATTCACCGGACTGCGCGCGCGCTACCAGGCCTCCCATGACGCCCTCGAAGGCCTGCGCCTTCAGCGGCTCGCCGATCACGCCAGTCGAGGCAAGAAACACATCGCTTGGCTTGCAGCCAGCCGCGCGCGCGGCGATCTGCGCGGTGAACTTGCAGGCGTCGCGTCCGGTCTTGCCGGTGAACGCGTTGGCGTTGCCGGAATTCACGACCAGCACCCGTGTCTTACTCTTCTTCAGATGCGCGCGGCACCACTCCACGGGGGCCGAAGGGCACTTCGAGCGCGTGAACACGCCCCCCGCGGTCGTGCCGGAATCGAACAGCACCAGCAGGACATCGGTGCGCCCGGCGTAACGGATGCCGGCCTCGGCGGTCGCGAGACGCACGCCGGAAACTGCCGGCATGTCGGGGATAGTGGCAGGGGCAAGAGGAGAGACTGCGGTGGACATAACATTCTCCGTCGTCATGTCCGGCTTCGTGCCGGCATCCGCGGCTTCGGATGCAACGGCATAAAAGACGCCAGTGGCCGGCACAAGGCCGGCCACGACGAATTCATTTGATGATTTGGATCGCTGCTATTTCTTTGCGGGCGCCGCGGGCTTTTCCTCAGGCTTGGTGGCCGGCTTGTCCATCCGCTCGATCTTGGCTTCGGCGCGCAGCTTGGTGACCAGTTCGGCCTGCGCCTTGCGCGCGACGTAGTTCTCGATCTGCGGCTTCACGTCTTCGAATTTCGGCGCCGGCTTGACGCGCTTGTCCTCGACCTTGATGACGTGCCAGCCAAACTGGGTCTTCACGGGATCCGAAATCTGCCCCTTGTCGAGTTTGAAAGCAGCTTCCGAAAATTCCGGCACCATCTGTTCCTTGGTGAAGTAGCCGAGATCGCCGCCATTGGCCTTTCCGGACGGATCTTCGGTGACTTCGCCTGCCACCTTGGCGAAATCTTCGCCCTTCTTCAGCCGGACGATCACCCCCTTGATCTTGTCTTCGGCTTCCTTGCCGGCCTTGTCATCGCCTGCCTGCGCGCGGAAAAGGATGTGGCGTGCGTGGACTTCCTTCTCCTCGCCGACCTGTTTTACGGCCTCGTCGTAGACCTTATGCATCGCTTCGTCGGTCAGAGCTTCTTTTCCGACCGATTGCAGCAGATTTTCCATGAGAAGCTTCTTGCGGGCGAATTCGACTTTGCGCTTGAACTCGGGCCCGTCGCCTAATTTCTTGTCTTCCGCAGCTTTCGACACGAGGATCATGTCTGCGACGAACTGCACCAGGTAATCCTGCTTGGCTTCGGGGGACATCGGCGGAATTTGGCCGGCCTCATCTTCGGCGGCGGCGAGATCGCTCTGGTGGATTTCAATACCATTGACCTTCGCCACAACCGGGTCCTTGTCCTGGGCGCCCGCTGGCCCCGCCGTCATGACGAGCAGGGCCAGAAGTGCGGCAAAAATCCCGGACTGCCGCGAACG
>DASSSM010000347.1:0-2511 GCA_035708425.1 Pseudolabrys sp. | reverse complement strand
GGACGTCCTGGTGAAATCCCTCATAGGCAGTGCGCAATTCCTTGACGTCGCCTTTGGCCGACCAGGATTCACGCGTGAGCCATTCGGCAGGCTCCGGCACGCTGGTGACGAAGTAGACTTCGCCCTTCGCCTTGTTGGTGTAATAGATGACGATGTGGCGGTCGGTGCCCCACCATTTGGTGCGTGAAGGCCCGATGTCGAAGCCGCCCATCAGCTTCGACGGAAAGACTGCGCGATAAGCGATACGGCCTTTGTGGATCGGTGCGTCGGGCCCGACCACGATGTCGCGCACGACCGAATGCACGCCATCTGCACCGACAACCGCATCGGCGCTGGCCGTGCTGCCATCCTCGAAGCGCAGTGTCACTAGCCCGCCGGCCTGATCGAGTCCGACCAGCTTCTTGTTGAGATGGATGATCTCGGACGGCACAACGGACGCGAGCGCATCGTGCAGGTCGGCGCGGTGCATGCACAGATAGGGCGCGTTGTAGAGACTTTCGGGCATCGGCAACTCGCGTGTCACCTCGCCGGTGTCCGCAATGCGGTTGAGATGTGAATAAGGCGCAAACGAAGTCGCGCGCAGCCGGTCCTCGACGCCGATGCCGCGCAGGACCTTCATCGAATTTGGCATCATCTGTATGCCGGCGCCGATGCGCGCAAAGCGCGCCGCCTGCTCGTAGACCTGCACGTCGATACCGACTTGTCGGAGCGTTGCCGCGACCGCCAATCCGCCCATTCCGGCGCCGACGATCGCGACTGAGGGCTTTTTTGTTTTTGTCATGCCACTTCCACTTTCGTCATTTCGGGACGGCGCGCAGCGGCGAACCCGGAATCCAGAACCAACCGCTAACCGTGCATCCGGATTCCGGGCTCGCGCCTTCGGCGCGCCCCGGAATGACCAGAGTAGATGTCACTTCCGCGGAATACCCGCCTTGTCGATCACGTCGTTCCATTTCTTGATATCGCTGGTGAGCCTGCTCATCATCTCGCCGGGCGAGCTGGCATGCGCAACCACGCCAACCTTGGCGAACTGCTCCTTGACATCGGGCATCGCCAGCACCTCGTGCATCGCCTTGTTCATGGTTGCGACGACATCTTTCGGCGTGCCCTTCGGTACCCCGATGGCATTCCACGAAATCACCTCGAAACCCTTCACGCCGGCCTGATTGACCGTCGGCACGCCTTTGAGCGTGGGCAGCGGCGATGGCTGCGGGCTCGATGTCGCCAGCATGCGGATCTTGCCGTCATTAACCTGGCCCTGCACCGCGGGCGGAAAGTCGACCTGCATCTGCACGTCATTGCGCAGGAGCGCCACCACGATGTCTGGCGAATTCTTGTACGGGACGATCTGCACATTGAGACCAGCCATCGACTTGAAGAGTTCGGCCCCCAGATTCTGCGTGCCGCCGACCGCGATCGTTCCGATGTTGAGCTTCCCCGGCTGCGCCTTTGCCGCCTTGATGAAGTCGCCCAGCGTCTTGTACTCGGACTCGCTGTTGACGACGAAAACGAGATCGAAGGTTCCGACCATCGAGACCGGCTCGAAATCCTTGACCGGGTCGAATGGCAGGCTCTTAAAAGCGGCGACGCTGATCGCCGTGCCGTTCGTCACCAGCGCCATCGTGTAGCCGTCCGGCGGCGCGGTGATCACGGCGCGCGCGGCGTTAATGCCACCCGGCCCAGGCATGTTCTCGATGACAACGCGTTGACCGAACTTCTGGCTGAGCTTGTCGGCCATGATGCGGGCGGTGACGTCGGCAACCCCGCCGGCCCCGAACGGCAAGACGATCTTGATAGGCTTTTCCGGCCAGGCCGCCTTTGCTCCGTTCAACGGCCACAGCATCAGCGCTGCCACCGCCAGCACCGCGCAGCGACGCGTCGTGCGGAATGTCCCCTTGTTCATGTGCGTCTCCTCCACAGTCTTTGTTCTTATGATCCGAAACCATAAAGCCGTGCCGGATTGTCTACCAGCAGGCGTTTCTGTGCCAGCGCATCGGGCGCGAATTGCGGCACCAGATCAACCAGATCGGCCTCATCGGCTTCGTGTGTCGCATTCGGGTGCGGAAAGTCCGTGCCCCACAGCACGCGATCGGGCACAGCCGCGACCAGCACATGAGCGATGGGCACGGCCGCGGCATAAGGCGGCATGGAAATCCGCTCCGAACCGCAGACCTTGATCCAGCAGTTTTCGAGGCGCGAAAGCTCGATCAACGCGCGCAGCGGCGGTTGATCGACGCCGGCGGCTGAGGGCACGCGGCCCATGTGGTCAACGATGAACGGCAGCGGCAGTTTCCGCATCATGTCGGAGAGCGGAATGATCTCGGGCGCATCGACATGCAGAACGACGTGCCAGCCGCGCCCCTTGATGCGGTCGATGACGCGGTTGAACACCGCCATGTCCGGCGCACCGCCGAGATGCCTGACGAAATTGAAACGAACACCGCGCACGCCACCGGCATCGAGTTTATTGAAGTCCGCGTCGGTGAAACTGTCGTTAACGATCGCGACGCC
>DASSSM010000346.1:0-5386 GCA_035708425.1 Pseudolabrys sp. | reverse complement strand
CACGGGGGCCGCAACCGGCGGCGGCGCTTTTGTCGGCATGTCGGCCGCGGCTGCACTGCCGATCAAGGCCACCGAAGACACGCTTGCCAAAAGACAAACACGGAAGTTTTCCATGCGCCCCACCCAAATTAACCGATGCACCTTACGTGCAGGTGGGCCGGTATATCTAGAGCGAAATTGCAACAGTCCCGCGCCAACTTTGCATCCGGATTGAAGACAGAAGGCTGCTGTCAGCCGGCAAACCATTGATCCTTCAATAAAATCAGACCGAATCCAGAAGCCTTCTGACTTCATCGCGATCGATCTTGCCCCCCACGTTGCGCGGCATTGCAGCCAGCCGCGAAACCCTGGCCGGCACCATTTCCGGAGCGAGTCGTCGCGCGCAGTGCGCGCGAATAGCCTCAGGGTCGACTTCCGCGCGAGTTTCGACGGCGGCCCAGACTTGCTCGATGCCGAGGGCATTGGCGCGCCCGAAAGCGACCGCGTGCACGACGCCAGGACAGGACAGCAAGACGCTCTCGACGGCTTCCGGATTTATTTTATCGCCACCGAGATCAATGATGTTTTTGCTGCGGCCAGTGATGACAAGCAAACTATCCGTTGTGACCGCGCCGATATCCCCGGGATAAAACCATCCATCGCGAAAGAATTTTTCCGAGCCCGGCGGATTGCCGACATAGCCGCTGACGCATTTGTCGCCGCAAAAACGGATATGACCTTCCGCCCCGGGCGCGCGAATTTTTCCGTTGTCGTCGACAGCCTGAACGATCATCCCGGGCGTGATATAACCGACAGCACCCTCTATGTGGGCCGTTTGATGAACATAGGCACCGGCGACCGGATTTCCCTCCGTTGCCCCGTAGCCATGGACAACGTACGGACACATGCGCGCGCGCACGCGATCCGAAAGCGATGTGGCGAGCTTGCTGCCGACTGACAGCATGACGTTGAAGGGGCACAGGAACGCCGGCGATTGTTCATAGTAATCGAGAAACTCAGCCATGCCTGATGGAGGCGCGACCATTCCCTGAACCCCATAAAGCGAAAGCGCCTGCATTGTCTCGGCTGGATCGCTGCCGCGGACGAATACTATACCGCCGCGCGACAGGATGTAGATCGGCCAAAGGTAGCCGCTGTTTGCCGCGATCCCGACATCCACAAATACTCTCGAGCAGGCAGGGAAACGACTTCCAAAGGCAAAATCATACGTCTGGATGCGTCGCCGGATAAGATCGTGGGTCAGGGCAACGGCCCTCTGATCACCTGTCGTGCCTGACGTCAAAATTATGCGGGCAACAGCATCCTTTTCATGCTCCGGACCGGCTTCGGGCGCTCTGCCGTCGCCTTCGACCCAACTTTGATCGATATGAACAAAACGGGCGGATATTTTGGAAGGGGTGGTTGCCTCTGAAAGAACTGCATCGATGTGAAACCCGGCCGGCACACTCATGTCGTGAAGGGAGAGAGAGACGATGCCGATTTGCGTCAGTCCCAGGACGAGAGCCCAATGAAAGATCGGATCGCGTGCCAGAATGGCCACGACATCGCCGCGTTTCAATCCCGCCGCCAGCGCGTGCGCCGCTGCATTGTTCGCAAAGACAAGCAGACGTCCGTAGCTGACGATGTTGTAGTTCCAGCCCGGCGCACAAATTGCGGCTGCGGTTGGCTGATGCTTGGCGTGGAGCAAAAACCCGTCGATAATGTTCACGGATAGTCCTTGGCTTCAGAAGTCATGTAACTAAAGCATTTCCTGCAAAATTACGCACCCCGCGCCCGCAATACCGACTCGATCGACACCCGCGACCACGGCGCCGTGCGCTCACGGAACGTCGCATAAGATGCGTGCACCTTGCCGGTGATGGCGCTCTTGCCCGCGAGCTCGCCGAGCACCTCGTTCGCCTGCTTGCGCGCAGCTTCGATGAGATCCTCGGGAAAGGCCGCAAGCTTGACCTTGTGCTCGCTCACCAGCACGCCGAGCGCCTGCGCGTTGAGCCGCTCCATTTCGGCGAGCGCGTAGTTGGCTTCGGTCGCGCAGGCATGCGCGACGATGGCTTTGAGCTCGTCGGAGAGCGAGTTCCAGGATTTCAGGGCCACGATGCATTCGCCGGTGCCGTTCGGCTTGTTGAAGCCCGGATAGTAGTAAGAGGACGCGACACGATAGAGGCCGAGCGCAATGTCGGTGCCGGGGCCGACGAACTCAGCGCCATCGATCACGCCCGATTGCAGGCTCACCAGGATTTCTGCGGGCGGCGTCGTCTGCGGCGTCGCGCCAAGCCGCCGGTAGACCTCGCCGCCGAGGCCGAGCGTGCGCAGCTTGAGGCCGCGCACGTCCGCAAGGCTTTTCACCTCGCGCCGGAACCACCCGCCCATGCAGACGCCGGTATTGCCGCCCATGAAAGGCTTCACGCCGAACGGCGCATAGAGCTCGTCCCAAAGCGCCTGTCCGCCGCCGGCATCGACCCAGGCGACGTGCTCGTTCGGTGTCAGGCCGAATGGGACGGTGGTGAAGAAGGCCGCCGCCGGCATCTTGCCCTGCCAGTAGAAAGACGCCGTGTGGCCGATATCGGCGACGCCGTTTCCGACCGCACCCAGCACCTCGAAAGCCGGCACGATTTCACCGGCGGCGTGAACGGTAATGTCGAGCCTGCCGCCCGACAGCGCGCGAATGCGCTCGGCGATGCGCTCGGCCGACATGCCCGGCCCCGGCAGCCGTTTCGGCCAGGAGGTGACCATCCGCCATTTCTGCGTCTGCGCGCGCGCAATCCCGGGCGCGGCGAGCGCGCCGGCGGCGAGGCCGGCGCCGATGGTGAAATTGCGTCGGCTGGTCATGCTTCTCTCCCTGACTGATAGAAATGGTGCAGCGGCCCGTGGCCGTGGCCGATCTTGAGCGTGGCGGCAGCCGCGATCGCACCGGTGACATAGAGTTTGGCCTGGCGGCACGCCTCCTTGAGGTCGAGCCCCTTGGCCAGCCCGGCTGCGATCGCCGATGACAGCGTGCAACCGGTGCCGTGCAGATTTTTGGTTTCGATGCGCTTGGCCGAAAGGCGGACGACGTCGCCCTGCCCGACCAGAAGATCAACACTCTCGTCGCTTACGCCGTGGCCGCCCTTGATGAGCACATTACGCGCGCCGAGCGCCAGCAGCTCACGCGCCTGGATTTCCATTTCCTTCTCGTTGCGCGCCGGTGATGCCCCAACCAGAGCGGCCGCCTCCGGCAGATTGGGCGTGATGACGATGGCGCGCGGAATAAGCAGCTTGCGCAAGGCATCGACCGCGTCCGCAGCCAGCAGGCGGTCGCCGGAGGTTGCGACCATCACGGGGTCGAGCACGATGTTTTTGGCGCGGTGATCGTTTAGACCTTTCGCCACGGCCTCGATGGTGGCCGCCTGCGACAGCATGCCGATCTTCACCGCATCGACCGCGAGGTCGGAGAAGACCGCATCCATCTGCGCTTTGATGAAATTGGCCGGCACGTCATGGATGCCGGTCACGCCCTGCGTATTCTGCGCCGTCAATGCAACGATTACTGAAGCGCCGTATACGCCAAGAGCACCGAAGGTCTTGAGATCGGCCTGGATGCCCGCGCCGCCGCTCGAATCCGAGCCTGCGATGGTAACGGCGATCGGCGTGTTCATACCGCGGCCTCTCGCCACCTCTCCCCGCGGGCGGGGAGAGGTCGACCTCCGAGCGAATGCGAGGAGGTCGGGTGAGGGGGCGCTTCGACGCGCTGAGCATATCGAACGGCCCCCTCACCCGGCTCGCCGCTTCGCGGCTCGCCACCCTCTCCCCGCAAGCGGGGCGAGGGAAGAAGCGTACATGTGGCAATCGCAGTCATGGCCGCCCTCGCCGCGCGAGCGCGCCATCGACCACCGTACGCAGGTCCTGCGCAGCCTCGGCGGGGTCGGCCGCAAGCGACAAAGCCGAAATGACGGCAACGCCGTCAGCCCCAGCCGCAATCACATCGGCCGCGTTGCCGGCGTTGATCCCGGCAATGGCGCAGATGGGAAAATTCGCCTTGCGCGCACGGACCGCATCCACGATCGCGCGCAGGCCGGCAACGCCGATCGGCGCAGCAGTATTGTCTTTCGAGGTCGTGCCGTAGACGCCGCCAATCGCGACATAGTCGAGCAGCTCGAGCGGCGCGGCCTTCGCCTGCTCCACCGTTTTGACGCTCAAGCCGATGATCGCGCCGCGGCCGAGCAGCAGCCGCGCATCGGGCACCGGCATGTCATCCTGGCCGATGTGCACGCCATCGGCCTCGGCGGCGAGCGCAACGTCGACGCGGTCATTGATCAGCAGCGGAATGTCCTCGGGCTCCAGCACTGTGCGCAGGTCGCGGGCTTCCTCGATCATGGCGCGGGTCGAGCTATGCTTGTCGCGCAGCTGCACCAGCGTTGCGCTCGCCGTAAGACGCCGCACAAGGTCGACCAGCGTCCGGCCACCGGCAACTGCGGGGTCGACAAGTGCATAAAGCCTGAGGTCGACGGCCATCAATCCACCTTTGCGCGTGCGACGAGCGTCGGCTCATCGAGATTGTGAAGCGCGTCGACGATCGCGACCGCGAAACTGCCCGGCCCCTCGGACTTTTCGCCGGCAAGCTCGCCGGCAACGCCCATGATGACCAGTGCGGCGACGGCCGCGCGAAATGCGTCGGGCTCGACCGCGAGACAGGCCGAGAGGATTGCCGAGCCGGCGCAGCCCATGGCGGTGACCTTGGCCATCAGCGCATGGCCATTTGCGACCGAGGCAACGCGCTCGCCGTCGGTGATGAGGTCGGTTTCGCCCGATAGCGCCACGACCGTGCGTTTGGCCCGCGCATAACCTATTGCGTTTTCGCGCGTCATCGCGCCGCCGCCGAGCGCGGAAAACTCCGCATGATTGAGACGCACGGCCGCCGGGCCACGGCCGATGAGCTCGCGCGCAAAAACGGTACGCGGTGGCGCTCGTTCGATGAATACGGGATCAAGCACCCAGGGCAGTTTTTTTTGCGTCGCCGTTCCCACCGCGATTTCGGTCGCCTCACGCCGCTCCGCGTCGAAGGTACCGAGATTGACCAGAAGTCCCTGCGCGCCGGCAACGAAGGCGCCGATTTCCTCCGGCGACAGCGTCATCGACGGGATGCAGCCGGCCGCGAGCAGTACATTGGCCGTGAAATTCTGCGCTACCGTGTTGGTGATGCAGTGAATGCGGGGAGCGCGCGCCCGCAGCCGCGCGAGAATATCGGGCGCCGATTGCGCCGGGCCGGTGCGCGATTCTGCTTGCGGGTGATGCATCTCTGGTCCCTCCGCCGGCATGACCCGGATCAGGTTCGTTGGGTTGGCTCTAGGCCTCTCAGCCCGGCAGAAGCCGGACACCCCACGAGATTGCTGGTCAATAGGTAGTCCGC
>DASSSM010000345.1:0-3501 GCA_035708425.1 Pseudolabrys sp. | reverse complement strand
CGCACATTCTGCCGTCCATTTGAAATCTTTCGAGCGCAAGACCCGGGCGAGCGCGTAAGCGGCGTAGTCTCCGATATCGGTGGTAAACCGCAGCTCGCCGCCATGCTTCAGGATACGCGCGAGTCGCGTCAAACTTTCGTCTTGGATGAATCGCCGCTTCCAGTGGCGTCGCTTCGGCCAGGGATCTGGGTAGAGCAGGTCGATGCGCGACAATCCTTCGCCGGGCAGCCAGTCGACGAGCTCGCTCGCGTCGCCAAAATAAAGACGAATATTGGCCAAGGCGCTGTCGTTAATGGCGACCAATGCCTTGGCGATGGAATTCACAAAGGCATCTGTCCCGAGAAACCCGATCCGTGGATGTGCCTTTGCCTCCGAGACCAGATGCTCGGCGCCACCAAATCCGATTTCGAGCTGCACGCTATCGACTTCACTTGCAAACAGCTTGCGGAGATCCGGAGGCGCCGGGTTGCCAAGGTCAAGAGCGAGCTTCGGCAGCAACGTATCGAAAAGGGCCGCTTGCCGCGGCTTGAGTGCGTGACCCTTACGGCGGCCGAAGAACGCGCGTGTTGGCTCTTTTCTGCCATCGCGTTGCTGCTGCGAAGTGGCGTGTCCCGGTGATTCCGATTTGTGTGACAATGCCGTGCGATCCTAAGCAACCGGGGTATAGACGTGCCCCGGCGATGTCAGCTTAGTGCGAAGAGGCGATGTCGGAAACGGCGACGGCGTCTATCTCACCGCGCTGCGGATTGCCGAGGCGAGGTCGATCCTCTCCCAGGAGAATCCGCCGTCCTTGTCAGGCGCGCGGCCAAAATGCCCGTAGGCTGCCGTGCGCTTGAAGATCGGTCGGTTGAGTTTGAGCGTACGGCGGATGTTGGTCGGAGTGAGCCGGAACAACTCGGGCAAAATTTTCTCGAGTTTTTTCTCTTCAACCTTTCCTGTGCCGTGGGTATCGACCAGCACCGACATCGGGTCAGCGACGCCGATAGCATAAGCGACCTGGATCGTGCAGCGCTCGGCGACCCCGGCAGCGACAACATTCTTGGCAAGATAGCGCGCAGCATAGGCTGCCGAACGGTCAACCTTGGTCGGATCCTTTCCGGAGAACGCACCGCCACCGTGGGGCGCGTAGCCACCGTACGTATCAACGATGATCTTGCGGCCGGTAAGACCACAATCGCCGTCAGGTCCGCCGATCACGAAGTTGCCGGTCGGGTTGACCAGGAAGTCGGATGGCTTCTTTGGCATCCATCCCTTCGGGAGTGCGGACTCCACTGCGTCGGAGATCATCTCCTTGATCAGGCCGGGCGTATATTTCTTACCATTGCGGCTCTGCGCATTGTGCTGCGTCGATACCACGACCTTGGTGCAGCCGATTGGTTTGCCGTCGACGTAACGAATGGTGACCTGGCTCTTCGAATCGGGTTGCAGGTCGTAGAGCTGGCCGGAACGGCGCTTTTCCGAAAGAACCTTGAGGATCTTGTGCGCGAAATAGATCGGCGCCGGCATGAATGAGTTCTTCTCGTAGACCTCGCTTTCGGTGCAGGCGAAGCCGAACATCATGCCTTGGTCGCCGGCACCTTCTTCCTCTCCGCCTTTCTTCTTCTTGGCATTCACGCCCATCGCGATGTCGGGCGACTGGCCATGCAGGAGCACCTCGACGTCCGCGCCGTAATACGAAAAGCCGTCCTGGTCATAGCCGATGTCCCTCACGACATCGCGTGCGATCTTGGTGATGAGTTCGCGATCGACAACGGCTTTGTCGCCATGCTTGCGGAACAACGGCGCCTGACCGCGCCCCTCGCCGGCGATAACGATCTTATTGGTCGTTGCGAGTGTCTCGCAGCCAAGCCGCGTGTTCACCAAGCTGTCGTCGGCGATGCCGAGCTTGATGTCGTTTTCCAGAAATGCGTCGAGCACCGCGTCAGAAATCTGATCGCACACCTTGTCCGGATGACCTTCCGAAACCGACTCGCTGGTAAAAAGAAAATTCATGTGAGCCACCGCTGCAACTCCTCCCGTGACGCGGCTGCGTTGCCGCCTCATGCCATGTCGGGGGTGGTTCTTGCAGCGGCGGCGATGCAGGTCAAGATGCGGGCAGCGTTGGGCAGACGCTTGAAAACGATGGGATATGACCCTAGGTCAGTTGATACCGGCGATTTGTTCGACGAGATCGACGATACGCCGCCGCAGCTTGCTGTTCTTTATGCGCATAAAGGCCTTGGTCAAGGACAGGCCATCGGACGTCGCAAGAAAGTCGGCGACGTAGGCCGGCGAGGGCGCTTCGCTCATACCGCCGGCATGCCCCGACGAATGCGGCGCGCCTTCGAAGAAAAATGAAACCGGCACCTGGAGAATGTGCGCGATTTGCTGCAACCGGCTTGCGCCAATGCGGTTAGTACCCTTTTCGTATTTCTGCACTTGTTGGAAAGTGAGCCCCAGAGCATCACCAAGCTTTTCCTGACTCATGCTGAGCATCATTCGGCGCATACGGACGCGTGAACCGACATGTCTGTCGATCGGGTTCGGCGCCTTCTTAGCCATAGATTTCTCCTATGCCCCCATTTCGGGCATAGTTGTCACAAGTGAAGGCGCCAACGCAATGCGCGAGTCTTTGTAATCGAAAAACGCCGCGTAAATTTAGTCATAGATATCAATGGAATTTGTATCACTACATCCCGGCGGTATTTTGTTTAGTGGCGATTTTGCTGCCTGATTTTCATGCAGCAACTTGCATAATGCTGTGAACAATTGCGCAATCTACGCGCGAAACCGCCGGCGCCCTACGACAAGCAGACTAAGTAACAAGGCAGAACCCAAGAGGTAGTTGCCGTACGTCACGTACAGCGTCGGTTCGATCGCAGCCGGCAGCCGGGCGTCCAGCACGCCTTCGATTCCTAGGGGCAGCGAATTGATGATGCGTCCGACGGGGTCGACCACCGCCGAGATGCCGGTGTTGGCGGCGCGTACCAAGGGCAGCCCTTCGGCGATCGCAAGGACGCGCGCCTGCTGGAAATGCTGATACGGCCCGGAGCTGATTCCGAACCAGCCGTCGTTCGTGACATTGACCATCCAGCCCGGCCGCTCGCCGGGCGGCACTGCGGCACCAGGAAAGATCGCCTCGTAACAGACCAACGGCAGCATTTTTGGTGCGCCGAGAATATCCATCGGGCGTCGTCGATCACCCGAAAGAAAGCCGCCGACTACTTTCGTCAATTGCATAAAGCCCAGCCGCTCGAGCACACGTTGGAACGGCAGGTATTCGCCGAACGGAACAAGATGCACCTTGTCGTAAATGCCGCGGAACGACCCATTGGGGTCGATCACATAAATCGAATTGTACGCGCGCAGGTCGCGCGGGTTGGCATCCGACGTCGCCCGCACTGCGCCCGTTATCAGTACCGTTGACGGCCTGATCAGGCCGGCGATTTGCGCAAGCGCGTCAGGTTCGCGTGTTAGGAAGAAAGGAAAAGCTGCTTCTGGCCAAATGAGATGCGTCACGTC
>DASSSM010000344.1:0-4849 GCA_035708425.1 Pseudolabrys sp. | reverse complement strand
TTCGATGCCTTCCGTTGGCTGTGGCGGTACTTCCTGCTCGGCGCCGTGATCGTGATCCCGGTCTGGATCCTGATGCGACTGTTCAACGCGCCGCGCGGCCGCTAGCCCGGCCAGCTATCCGCGGTGATCGTCGCCGCGTCGTTTCCGATCATTGATGCAAGGGAGTTGCGGTAACCACGCTTGATCGCGGCGGCGAGATCCGCCTTGATCTCGTTCACCACTCCGATACCGCGGTAGACCATGCCGGTATAGAGCTGCAGCAGCGTCGCGCCGGCCTTGATCTTGGCAATCGCGGCTGCGCCGGAATCGATACCCCCGACGCCTATCAGCGGGAACGCGCCTTCCGCGCGCACGAAAGTTTCTGCCAACATACGCGTTGACAGTTTGAATAATGGTCGCCCCGACAAGCCGCCCTGCTCGCGAGCACGCTCGCGCTCGCGCAGTGCTGTGGGCCGTGTGACCGTCGTGTTGCCGACAATCATGCCGTCGACGCGACGCTTGCGCGCGACGCCGACTATGTCGTCTAGATCAGAGAGCGTGACGTCAGGCGCGATCTTGAGCAGAACCGGCGTGACGCCCGCGCGGAAGCGGTTTCGCTCGCGTGCATCGAGCACCCGCGCAAGCAAATCGTCAAGCGCCTTTGCCCGCTGTAGATCGCGCAGGCCCGGCGTGTTTGGCGACGAAACATTGACGGTGAAGTAGTTTGCAACCGCGGCGAAGGTCTCGACCAGCCGCACGTAGTCCTCGGCTCGATCAACGGAGTCGCGATTGGCTCCGATGTTGACGCCAAGAATACCTTCCGTGTTCTGTCGCGCGGTGAGCCGCGCGTGGACGGCGGCGGCGCCATCGTTGTTGAAGCCGAGCCGGTTGATGACCCCCTGATCCGCGTCCAGGCGGAAAAGCCGCGGTTTCGGATTGCCGGATTGGGCGCGCGGCGTGATCGTCCCAACCTCCACGAAGCCAAAGCCAAGCCGCAGCAGCGCGTCCGGCACTTGCCCATTCTTGTCGAAACCCGCGGCCAACCCCACCGGGTTGGGAAAATTGAGGCCGAAAGCCTGCACGCGAAGCTCGGCAGCGTCGGGCGGCGATTTGGCCAGCGGCACGTAACGCAGCGCTTTGACCGTCAGCGCATGTGCATCCTCGGGATCAAGCGCCCGCAGGAACGGACGCGACAGGCGGTCGAAAAAGCCGATCACAAAATTCCACTCCAGGCTTGTAAGCGAGCCAACCCTATCGGCAGGGCGCGAGGCTTATTCAAGGCAGCGGCCGGAGGAAACGGTTGCGCACCGGGGCCGACTCAAGGTTATAATTCCTAGCTGATCGTATCACAGTCACGGTGGTGCCCGCGCCCATGGCCATGCTCACCCACAACCAGATCTGGACGGCGATCGACCGGCTCGCCGCGCGCGCCAAGCTGTCGCCGTCAGGGCTTGCCAAGAAAGCCGGCCTCGACCCGACGACGTTCAACAAATCCAAGCGCGTCACGCCCGAAGGACGACAACGGTGGCCGTCGACCGAATCGGTCGCCAAAGCGCTGCAGGCGACGGGCACCAAGTTCGACACCTTCGTGACGCTGATCACCGACGGCGGCAAGCCGGCAATGCAGAACGTGCCGCTGATCGGATTTGCGCAGGCTGGCGCCGGTGGATTTTTCGACGACGGCGGCTTTCCGGTAGGCAAGGGCTGGGACGAGATCGCCTTCCCCGCGGTCACCGACGAGCATGCTTATGCGTTGGAGATTTCGGGCGACTCGATGAAGCCGGCGTACCGCGCCGGTGATGTCATCATCGTGTCGCCGGGTGCAACGGTGCGTAAGGGTGATCGCGTTGTCGTGAAAACGAAAGACGGCGAGGTCATGGTGAAAGAGCTCAAGCGCAAGACCGCGAAAGCGATCGAACTCAAGTCGCTCAACGCCGAGCACCGTGACCGCACGCTGCCGATGTCGGACGTCGTCTGGGTCGCGCGCATCGTCTGGGCGAGTCAATAAGCTAGGCCGAGCGTGCCAGGGCGCCGTCAATCATATCGATGGTGTTCTGTAATCCGTAGACCGCGACAAACGAGCCGAAGCGCGGCCCTTTTTCCTGCCCGAGCAGCACCTGGTAGAGCAGGTTGAACCAGTCGAGTGAAACGCCGGGCTTGCCGTCCTTCGCCTTCTTTTTCTGGTCGAGGAACGGCTCGCGACGGCCAACTTCGTAGACGACGTTCTGAATGTCTTCCGCGGTGGCGCCCGACTTCAACTGCGAGAGCGCGTCGCGCAGGTCGATCAGGGCCGCACGCTCCGCGCCGCTCGGCTCGCGGAATTTTTTTTCTGGCAGCACAAAGTCGCGAAAATAATGAATGGCGTACTCGACCAGCTCATTGAGCTTGGGATGCGTCTTCGGCGTGACTCCCGGACGGTAGCGGCCGATGAACCCCCACAGCGTACCGGCGTTCTCGGCATTCGACGACGACACCAGCGTGAGCAGCATTGCAAACGAGATCGGCATATCGATCTTCGGCGGCTCGCCAGAATGGATGTGCCAGACCGGATTCGACAGCCGCTGCCGCGTGTCCTGCCGCCCATAGCCATCGAGAAACTGATAGTAATCGTCGACGTTGCGCGGAATCACATCGAAGTAGAGCCGCTTGGCGGCCTTCGGCTCGCGGTACATGAATAACGATAGGCTCTCTGGACTGGCATACCGCAGCCATTCTTCGATAGTCAGGCCGTTGCCTTTCGACTTCGAGATCTTCTGGCCCTTCTCGTCGAGGAAGAGCTCGTAGTTGAAGCCTTCCGGAGCGACGCCGCCGAGCGCGCGGCAGATTTCGCCGGACAATTTGACAGAATCGATCAAGTCCTTGCCCGCCATTTCGTAGTCGACACCGAGCGCGACCCACCGCATTGCCCAGTCCGGCTTCCATTGCAGCTTGCAACCGCCGCCGGTGACCGGTGTCGCCACCGGCTTCTTGGTGTCGGGGTCCTCGTATGTAATGGTGCCGGCCTTTGCATCATGCCCGGTCACCGGCACCTGCAAAACGATGCCGGTCTTCGCATCGATCGGCAGGAACGGCGAATAGGTCGCCGCACGCTCCTCGCGCAGCGACGGCAGCATGATCGCCATCACTTCATCGAAGCGTGCAAGCACTTTCAGCAAGGCTTGGTCGAATCGTCCCGACTTGTAGCACTCGGTGGACGACATGAATTCGTAGTCGAAGCCGAAGTGATCGAGAAAAGCGCGCAGCCGCGCATTGTTATGCTCGCCGAAGCTCGGATGCGTACCGAACGGATCCGGCACCTGCGTCAGCGGCTTGCCGAGATGCTGTTCGAGCATCTCCTTGTTCGGCACGTTGTCCGGCACCTTGCGCAGGCCGTCCATGTCGTCGGAAAACGCAATCAGTCTCGTCTTGATCTTGTCGTCGGTCAGCACCCGGAAGGCATGGCGCACCATCGTTGTGCGCGCGACTTCGCCGAACGTGCCGATGTGCGGCAGGCCGGAGGGTCCGTAGCCGGTCTCGAAGATCACCTCGTTCTTTGGATGCTTCTTGAGCCGGGTGACGATCTTGCGCGCCTCATCGAACGGCCAGGCATTCGATTGCTCGGCGGCCTGGCGCAAGGTTGCGGCGGTTTCGGCGACTGCCATCATGATCTCCGGGGCGCGGACACTAGAAATGCCGCGCGGAAACGTCAAATTCGAAGGCTCAGAACGGGCTGATCGGGAAATAGCGCAGCCACAAATCAGTGAAGCGGCCCTTCTCCCAGATGCGGAACAGCGCCCAGTTGAACGCCTGCCGCAAAAGATCGTTGCCGCGTCTTACGGCAATGCCGACACCTTCGCCGAAGAAACGGCTCTCGAGGTAGGGACCGCCACGAAATTCGCAACAGTTCGCCGAGTCGGTGCCGTTGAGCCAGAAAGCAAGTGAAATCCCGTCGCCGAACAACAGATCTACCTCACCCCGTTTCAAAGCAAAGCGTGCGGCGTCGGCATCGGGATACGGCCGCAGCTCGGCCTCGGTAAACAGCGTCTTGAGGTAGGCCTCATGGGCAGTGCCGGTGACGACCGCGATCTTTTTTCCTTCCAATGCCTCCGGGCGCACCTCGTCGATCGGACTGTTACGGAGTGCAACAAAGCGCGCCGGCGTGCGGTAGTAGGGATCGCTAAAATCGACGCGCGCGCGCAGCTCCGGCGTTTGTGCGATCGACGCAATAATTGCATCGCCGTTGTTACTGTTGAGCGCGCTGATCAGCGTGTCAAACCGGCGCATCTGTACGGTGCATTGAACCTTGATCTCTTCGCAGATCATTCGCGCGAGATCGACGTTGAAGCCGGCCGGGTTGCCGTCGGGACCGGCATAATTAAACGGCGGATAGTCGGTCTCCGTAAGGAAGCGAATGATGGTGATGCGGGAAAGGTCCGGCCGCTCGGGCCGGCGCCGCGGGTCCCAGAAGCCCGGGACGGCCATTGGGTCAGATGTCACGGCCGGCGTGTTCGGCACTCCCGGGCCGACAGTTGAAGGCGGCGGGCCCGGCCGCCGCGGCGTCTGCGCAGCCGCGGCCGCAACGAGCAGCGCAATAATGGCGCATGCACCACTCCGGCGCAGACACGTGTTGAATTTCGCCATTATCCGACGGCCCTTCCCCGGAATCGCGCGAACCATATCATCGCCGCGGCGGCGGGCTAGTCACATTCGGGGACTGCGGTTTTTGTTGGTCAGGCGCCGGTCAGATGCTTCTCGATCTCGTGCACCGGCATTTTGACAAAATCCTTGTCGACCTCCGCGCGCACCGCGCCTTTGAGCGCTTGTGAATAGGCCGGACGGATCATGCCCAGCGCGCGGGGCGGCGCCACCAAGATCAGCGATTTGGTTTTGC
>DASSSM010000343.1:0-14137 GCA_035708425.1 Pseudolabrys sp. | reverse complement strand
TGCGGTAAATAAACAAAAAGCCGGCAAGAAAGATGACCAGTACAACTGCGTACATGGTCATTTCGTTTTTAAGATCGAGGAGTCCGAAGAGGTGGCCGCGCGGCACCGCCTGGATGCCGTCCTCGCCGCCTGTGAACTTGGCCTGCAGCGCGAAGAAATACATCATCTGCGCGAGCGCCAGTGTGATCATCGCGAAGTAGATGCCCTGTCGCCTGATGGCGAGCGACCCGGCAACGAGCCCGCAGATCGCAGCGGTCGCAGTGCCGGTCAGGATTGCGAGCTCGGGCGGCAAACCCCACGCCTTGGCAGAATAGGCCGACAGGTAACTTGCCCAGCCGAAATAAAGCGCGTGGCCGAACGACAGCAAGCCGACATAGCCGATCAGCAAATTAAATGCGCAGGCAAACAGCGCAAAGCACATCGCCTGCATCAGGAACAGTGGATAGGTGAAGAATGGTGCGACCACCAGGGCCGTCACCATGACGAGAAAACCAATCGTCTCGCTTTGCGTGCGGAGCACGGACGGTTTCTTGGCCAGCGGATCGATGACCCTCTCCATCACGCTCTCCGCCCGAACAGGCCGGCCGGCCGTACCAGCAGCACGATCGCCATGATGACGAAAATCACCGTATTCGACGCTTCGGGGAAAAACACCTTGGTTAAACCTTCAATCACGCCGAGACCAAAGCCGGTGACGATTGCGCCGAGGATCGAGCCCATGCCGCCGATAACCACCACGGCGAACACGACGATAATCAGCTCCGAACCCATTTGCGGCGACACATTGTAGACCGGCGCCGCCATGACCCCGGCAAAAGCAGCGAGCGCGACGCCGAATCCGTAGGTGAGCGTGATCATGCGAGGCACGTTGATGCCGAAGGCGCGCACCAATGTCGGATTTTCGGTCGCGGCGCGCAGATAGGCGCCAAGCCGGGTGCGCTCGATGACAAACCAGGTTCCGAAACAGACGATGAGTGAAGCCGCTATTACCCACGCGCGGTAATTCGGCAGGAACATAAAACCGAGGTTCTGCCCGCCTCGCAGCGATTCCGGAACTGTGTAGGGCAAGCCCGCTGAACCGAAGTAATTCCGCGCAACGCCTTCAAAAATCAGCGCCAGCCCGAACGTAAGCAGCAGACCATAGAGATGGTCGAGCTTGTACAGCCATTGCAGAAAGAGCCGCTCAATGATGATACCCGTAATGCCGACGAGGATCGGTGCAATGATCAATGCCGGCCAGTAGCCGAGCCCCGAATATTGCAGGATCAGATAAGCGGCAAATGCGCCCATCATGTACTGGGCGCCGTGACTGAAGTTGATGATGTTGAGCATGCCGAAAATCACGGCCAGCCCCAGACTCAACAGTGCGTAGAACGAGCCGTTGATCAGGCCGATCAACAGCTGTCCAAACAGCGCGGTCGATGGGATTCCGAAAATCTCGAACATGCACGGTCACCGGAAAACTGAGGGGGCGGATGCAATCACCCGCCCCCGCAGCCCAATCAACGATTAGCCGCTAACCAGCGGGCAGTTGCCTTCCTTGAGCGGCCGGAAGGCCTCATCTGCCGGAATGGTAGCGCGCACGTGGTAGAAGTCGCCCGGATATTTCGATTCCGACGGCGCTTTCACCTCGAGCAGATAGGCCGGATGCACTTTGCGACCGTCGGCGCGGACACTGCCCTTGCCGAACAGCGGATCGTCAGTCGGCATCTGCTTCATCTGCGCTACCACTGCCTTGCCGTCAGCAGCGCTCTTCAAGGCGGCCACCGCCTTGAGATAGTGCGTGAGGCCTGAATAAACGCCAGCCTGCACCATCGTCGGGAACTTGCCCGCCGCGCCGCGTTCGGCCTGCCAACGCTTGGTCCAGGCGCGATTGGCGTCGTTCATGTCCCAGTACCAGGTTTCGGTCAGCGTCAGGCCTTGCGCAGTCTGCAGACCGAGCGCGTTGACGTCGCTCGCAAACACCAGCAAGCCCGCAAACTTCTGCCCGCCCTTGACGATGCCGAATTCGGCGCCTGCCTTGATCGCGTTGATGGTGTCGCCACCCGCATTCGCCAGACCGATCACCTTGGCCTTGGACGACTGCGCCTGCAGCAGGAACGACGAGAAGTCGTTGGTGTTGAGCGGGTGGCGCACCTTGCCAAGCACCTTGCCACCGTTCTTCTCGACCGCTGCTGCGGTATCGCGCTCGAGCGCATGGCCGAAGGCGTAGTCGGCGGTAAGGAAGAACCAGGTGTCGCCGCCTGTCTTCACCAGCGCCTTGCCGGTACCATTGGCGAGCATCCAGGTGTCATAAGTCCAGTGCACGGTGTTGGCATTGCACTTCGGCCCGGTGAGATCGGACGCCGCCGCGCCGGAAACGACGAACACCTTGTTCTTCGTCGCAGCGATCTGGCTGACCGCCAGCGCCACGCCGGAGTTGGGCGTATCGATGATCAGATCGACCTTGTCGACGTCATACCACTGGTTGGCAAGTTGCGAACCGATATCCGGCTTGTTCTGATGGTCGCCGCCAATGAGCTCGACCTTGACGTTGGGATTGGCCTTGGTGAAATCGGCGATCGCCAGTTTGGCGGCAGTGAGGGAGCCCGGCCCAGCAATATCGGAATAAAGGCTCGACATATCGCTGAGCACACCGACCTTCACAGTAACCTGCTGAGCGTTAGCTCCTCCGCAGGCAAGGGCAACGGCAAGTGCCGCAAGCCCTAAAGTTTTTCTCATGGATCCGTTCCTCCTTGTTTTCGATTCACTCTAATACCGGGCGTATCGACGCTGGCGGCCGGTGCCGCCATTGGCAAATTTCAAACTTAACCGCTCACCATCGGGCAGTTGCCCTCCTTGAGCGGACGGAACGCTTCGTCCGCCGGGATCGTGGCGCGCAGCTTGTAGAAGTCACCCGGATATTTCGATTCTGACGGTTTCTTGACCTCGAACAGATAGGCCGGATGCAGCTTGCGGCCGTCGGCTCTGATCGTGCCTTTGCCGAAGAGCGGATCGTCCGTCGGCATTTCTTTCATTTTGGCGACGACCGATTTGCCGTCGGGATTGCCGCCGAGCGCGGCGCGCGCCTTAAGGTAATGCAGGGTACCGGCATAGACGCCCGCCTGGTTCATGGCCGGATATTTGCCCGGGGCGTTGCGCTCGGCGAGCCAGCGCTTCGTCCAGGCGCGCGTTCCATCATTCAGGTCCCAGTAGAAGGTCTCAGTCAGAACCAGACCTTGCGCGGTCGGCAAGCCGAGCGCGGCGACGTCGGTCGCAAAGACCAGAAGACCGGCGAGGCTTTGCCCACCCTTCACGATGCCGAATTCGGCGGCCTGCTTGATCGAGTTAATGGTGTCGCCGCCGGCATTGGCGAGCCCGATGACTTTCGCCTTCGACGCCTGCGCCTGCAGCAAGAACGACGAGAAGTCGTTGGTATTGATCGGGTGACGGACCTTACCGAGTACCTTTCCGCCGTTCTTCAGGACGACCGCTTCGGTGTCGCGTTCAAGCGCATGGCCGAAGGCATAGTCGGACGTGAGGAAGAACCAGGTATCGCCGCCGGTCTTGACGACGGCTTTGCCCGTGCCGTTCGCCAGCATCCAGGTGTCGTAGGTCCAGTGCACCATGTTCGCGCTACATTTCGGACCGGTGAGGTCGGAGCTTGCCGGACCTGAGGCAACGAAAACTTTGTTCTTCTGACTTGCGATCTGGCTGATGGAGAGTGCAACGCCCGAGTTGGGAACGTCTGCAATCATGTCGACGTGATCAACGTCGTACCACTGGTTCGCGATCTGCGAGCCGATGTCCGGCTTGTTCTGGTGGTCGCCGCTGATGACCTCAATTTTGAAATTGGGGTGATCCTTCATGAAATCGGCTGCCGCCATCTTGGCGGCAATTACCGAGCCGGGTCCTGTCGCGTCCGCATAAAGACTGGACATGTCGGTCAGAACGCCGATCTTGACATTGACCTGCTGCGCACTGGCCGTGCCGCAAGCCAAGATGACGGCAAGGGCCGTCAGGCTCATGATCCGCTTCATTGACCGTTTCCTCCCTGCTTGGTGCCGTTATGACTTTTCGTTAGACACCGAGATAGTCGTGCAACTTGTCGACGTTTGCATCCAGTTCCGAATTGGCGAACTGGTCGATGATACGACCATGTTCCATGACGTAATAGCGGTCCGCAACTGTCGAAGCGAAACGGAAGTTTTGTTCCACCAAAAGGATGGTAAAGCCCCGATCCTTGAGGGCGCGGATCGTCTTGCCGATCTGCTGAATAATGACCGGGGCGAGGCCTTCTGTCGGTTCGTCCAGCAGCAACAGGCGGGCGCCGGTCCGTAAAATGCGTCCGATCGCAAGCATCTGCTGCTCGCCGCCGGACAACTTCGTGCCCTGGCTGGAACCCAGCCGCTCCTTGAGGTTCGGAAAGAGCTCGAAAATCTGTTCGAGGCCGAGGCCGCCCGGCTTTACCACCGGCGGGAGCAACAAGTTCTCCTCGACATTGAGGCTTGCGAAGACACCGCGCTCTTCCGGGCAAAAGGCAACGCCGGCCCGTGCAATCTGGTTGGAGCTCCGGGCAATCAATTCCTCGCCCTGGAACCGCACCGAACCCGTGCGATGCCCGACAATACCCATGATTGCCTTAAGCGTCGTCGTCTTGCCGGCGCCGTTGCGACCAAGCAGCGTGACAACCTCGCCTTCATGCACGTCAAATGTAACGCCATGAAGAATATGGGACTCGCCGTACCAGGCCTCCAGATCCTTGACCGTCAGGAGCGGCGTGCGCGCATCAAGCATGGCCTACTCCCATATAGGCCTCGCGCACATCTGCATTCGCCGACACGGTATCGTAGTCGCCTTCCGCCAGCACGCGGCCGCGGGTCAGAACGGTGATGTGGTCGGAAAGGTCGGCCACCACTGAGAGATTGTGCTCGACCATCAGCACGGTGCGGTCGGCTGCTACGCGCTTGATCAGCTGCGCGACCCGATCGATATCCTCATGGCCCATGCCCGCCGTCGGCTCGTCGAGCAGCAGCATTTCCGGATCGAGCGCCAGCGTTGTTGCGATCTCAAGAGCGCGCTTGCGGCCATACGGCAGTTCGACAGCGGTCCAATCCGCGACAGAAGAAAGTCCGACATCGGCAATCAATGCCATCGCGCGCTCGTTTAGGTTGTCGAGCACCGACGTCGAATGCCAGAAGTCAAACGATCCGCCGCGCGCGCGCTGCAAGCCGATGCGCACGTTCTCCAACACGGTCATATGGGGAAATACGGCCGAGATCTGGAACGACCGCACCAAACCAAGACGCGCGACATCGGCCGGCTGCATGTCCGTGATGTCTTCGCCCTTGAACAAAATGCGTCCGCGTGTCGGGCTCAGGAATTTCGTCAGCAGGTTGAAGCAAGTTGTCTTGCCGGCGCCATTTGGTCCGATGAGGGCGTGAATGGTCCCACGCTTCACGCGAAGGCTCACGCCATTCACGGCAACGAAACCAGCAAAGTCTTTGGTCAGATCCTCTGTCTGGAGGATCGTATCGTCACTCATACGCGGCGGCCCCTCGTCGCGCATTCTTGGCAGGTTTTTGCGCCGCGCGGCAAGACCTACTAAAGGTCGGGCCGTGCGGCTAAGTGACTGATTCTATTGGTTTGGTGATGTCTGGCCCAGCGCCCGAAAACATCAAACTAGCGGCCGCTCTTCGCCGGGTCCGGCTCGGCTTCGCGCTTGGCAACGTTGGCGAGGATTTCGGCACCACGATTGGCCGCCGGCAGGCCGCGGAACAGAAAGCACAGGCTCACCACAGCCTGCATTTCCTCCCAACTCGCGCCAGCCTTCCGGGCGGCAATAGCGTGCAACTGGGCTGCGTCACTCAAGTCCATGAGCAACATCCCAAACAGCATAAGCTGAGCGGTTTTGACGTCGAAGCACTTCGGATACATCGCGTGCTCACGCATTTTTTCCTGCATATCGAGCAGCGTGGGGTCGAGTGCGCCGGTGACCGCCATGCGCGCTTCGATACGCGGCGGTACAAAACCGATTAGTTCGCGATAGATGTCGGTGCGATCCTCGAGTGATGTGGTGTTATCCGCATAGGCGCCGATGCGGTCACGGACTACCTTTAGATCGATGCGCGGAGGCAAAGTCATCTCACCCTCTACAGCTAGAAGAAAACAGGAAATTCGGGAGTCTTGCCGCCCTTTTCGCCTTCCACATTCGGCGTGGCGTATTGAATGAAGCTGTCTGGCAACGTTGCGCCCCAATAGACTCCTGTGCCGCGTTCGTCTTCGCTCCAGGTAACTGGCTCCCAATCCGGCGCCATCACCAAGAAACTGCCAGAATAGATTTCCACGCGATTGCCGCCGGGTTCGTAAGTGTAAAGATAGAAGCCCTGCGAGTTGTTGTGCTTTGACGGACCGGCTTCAATAAAAATGCCGTTCTCGATCAGGATATCCGCGGCTCGCATGACATCGTCGCGATTGTCGACCCACAGCGAGAAATGATGCAGGCGTCCATGCGCGCCTTTCACATCAACAACGTACGCGAGTTGATGATGAATGGCTGTCGGGCTCATCCACGAGCCGATTTCGACCTTGCCCTGATCGTAGCGGACCTGTTCGCGTAGCTGGAAACCCAGCAACTCCTGCGCAAACTTTCTGTTGGCCTCGACATCGCTCGCAAGCAAGGCCAGATGGTCAACCCGGCGCACGCAGACACCGCGGCCGGTATACTTCTGCGGCAGATTTTTGAGCGTTGAGTGCAAACGTTCCGGCGCGACGAATTTCTGCTCCTCGTAATAGATCTCCATGACATGACCGTCGGGATCGCGGAAACGAAATGAGCGACCTCGCCCGAAGTCGCCGTTGGTCCATCCGATACCTAGTCCGGCGTCAGCGATGGCCTTCGCGCGGCGGTCCAAGGCCTGCGGGCTTACCGCCCGCCAGGAAATGCAGCCGACCCCCGCATCCTCGGCAGCCGTCAGTTTCAGAGTGCTCGTCGCATAATCGCCGTAGCCGCGCAGATACACGGACTTTCCCGCCTCGTGAACCGGCTCCATGCCGAGAAGATCGCGGAAGTACCAAAGGCTCCTGTCCGGCCTCGGTGTGAACAACTCGACACTGCCGAGATGTGCGATATCGCGGATCGGTTCCTGATTTTGCGGCATAAAATCGCCCTCCGTTCCTGTGGCACTATCGGCCGGGCGAGAAAATGGGGCTTTGACCTAGCGCAAAAAAAGGGCTGTAGCCGCTGCTAGCTTTTGAATTTCTTGGCCAATGCATCGGCATTGCGCGCGAGCAGCCCGACGTCGGCACCCACGGCCACGAACAGGTAGCCCCAGTCGATATATCGCCGTGCTTCATCCTCGTTGCCCGTGAGTATACCCGCCGGCTTGCCGATCGCCTTGAGACGCTTCACGGCATCCTGCATCGCGTTCTGGACATCCGCGTGCTGCGGGTTGCCCAGGCGGCCCAGCGAGGCCGCGAGATCGGATGGACCAATGAAGACACCGTCGACACCGTCGACCTTGGCGATCGCTTCCAGCTGATCGAGCGCAGCGCGCGTCTCGACCTGCACGAGGACGCAGATCTCGTCATTTGCCTTGGTCAGATAACCCGGCACGCGGCCATAACGGCTGGCGCGGGCCGCGACCGAAACGCCGCGAATCCCCTGTGGCGGATAGCGCGTGGAAGCAACAGCTCGCTTTGCCTCCTCTACGTTCTGCACGTACGGAAAAAGAAGCGTCTGCGCGCCGATGTCGAGCGCACGCTTGGCCATAACGGCATCATTCCACGCCGGACGAATGATCGGTGTCGCGGTGCCGCGCTGCACGGCCTGCAATTGCGTCAAAAGATCGGGAATTTCATTCGGCGAATGCTCGGTATCGAGCAAAATCCAGTCGAACCCGCTGTCGGAAATGACTTCAGCCGCGATATTGCTGCACAGGCTCGACCACAACCCGATCTGAAGTCTTCCCTGCGCGATGGCGCGCTTGAAGGCGTTGGTTTGCATTTCCGGCATTTTGTCTCTCACACAAATTGAATGGCGATGCCACCGAGCTGGCCGAAGTCGGCATGAAGCGTGTCGCCCTTTTGCGCGAAGACGACGCGGGTAAACGAGCCAGCAAGGACGATGTGCCCGGGCTCAAGCGCGTGACCGTGCGGGCCGATCTTGTTGGCAAGCCAGGCCACACCGAGCGCCGGATGACCGAGCACGCCGGCGGCCAGACCCGTCTCCTCAATTTCGGAATTGCGGGACATGATCCCGCCGACCCAGCGCAGGTCGACGTCCAGCGGGCCAACCGGGCGCCCGCCCATCGCAATGCCGGCCGCGGCGCCGTTGTCAGCAACGGTATCGACGATCTTGCGCGGGTCCTGGATGCGCGCATCGACGATCTCGATCGCGGGCACCACGTATTCGGTGGCGCGCAGGACATCCGTCAGGCCGACGCCTGGCCCCTGCAGCCTTTTGCCCATGATGAAGGCAAGCTCCACCTCCACCCGGGGCTTGCAGTAATCCGCGTGCTTCACCTTGGCGCCATCGGCGATCAACTGGTCGTCGAGGATGTATCCGTAGTCAGGCTCGTCGATCATGGACGAGCGTTGCATGGCCTTCGAGGTCAACCCGACTTTGTGGCCGATCAGCTTGGCTCCGGCCCTGGTCTTGCGCTGCATCACTTCGGTGGAAATCGCGTAGGAATCCTCGATGGTGATGTCCGGAAACGTGACGTGCAGCTGCACCGCCTGCTTTCGGTCTTTTTGCGCCGCCATCAAGATATCGGCGGCTTTCTTGCGGTCGGCGTCGGACAGCATGATCGATCCCCCTGCCAGATCGATGCTGTAACGGTTCGCACGAAGAATTTAAAGGGAGGGATCTCGCGGCGCGCTAGTCCGGCTTTTCGGCAGCCTTCCGCTCTTTTCGTTTCTCGATCTTGCGGTTGGTGAACCGCAGCACGCGGGCCAGCGGCGGGCGCATCGGCCGCACGTCGTAAGCCAGGAGCGCAAGGCCGATCGGCAGCATCCAGAATCCGAGCACAGGCAGGAAGCCGAGCACGCCGCCGCCGGTCAGCACGATGCCTGTCGGTACGCGGACCCAGACGGCCTCCGGTTGACGCAGCCGATCGAGGTTACGTCCGGCCCAGTCAGGCATGTGGTCCTGCAGCCGGTCCATTTCCTCGTCGAAGTCGGGCGCGCGCGTCATGCCAGATCAAAGGCCCCGGGCGCGGATTTGTTCCGGCCCTAGTGCTTGAGCTTGGGATCCACCTTGAACTTCGCCTCAGTCTTTTTTGTGATCTCGTCGACCGTCACGCCCGGCGCAAGCTCGGTCAGCGTCATGCCGCCGGCCTTCTTGTCGATGGCAAAGACGCCTAGGTCGGTGATTACCATGTCGACCACGCCGGCGCCCGTGAGCGGCAATTTGCATTTGTGCAGCAGCTTCGGCTCGTCCTTGGCGGTGTGCTCCATCACCACGACGACTTTCTTGACGCCGGCGACAAGATCCATGGCGCCGCCCATGCCCTTCACCATCTTGCCGGGGATCATCCAGTTGGCGAGGTCGCCGTTCTCCGCGACCTGCATCGCACCGAGAATCGACAGATCGATATGTCCGCCGCGGATCATCGCGAAGGAATCCGCCGACGAAAAAAAGCTGGTGGTCGGCAATTCAGTGACGGTCTGCTTGCCGGCATTGATGAGATCCGGGTCCTCCTCCCCTTCATAAGGGAAAGGCCCGAAACCGAGCATGCCGTTTTCGCTCTGCAGCTGCACCGTCATGCCGTCGGGAATGTAGTTCGACACCAGCGTCGGAATGCCGATGCCGAGATTGACGTAAAAGCCGTCGCGCAATTCCTTGGCGGCGCGTTCGGCCATTTGTTCACGGGTCCAAGGCATCAGACTTCCTCCCCTGTTCCAGCCGCAGCCACGCGCTTGCGCACCGTGCGCTGCTCGATGTGCTTGACCGCATTCGGCACGTGCACGATGCGTTTGACGTATACGCCCGGCGTGATGATGTGATCCGGGTTGAGATCGCCCGGCTGCACAAGGTGTTCAACCTCGGCGACGGTCACCTTTCCGGCCGTTGCCATCATCGGGTTGAAGTTTCGCGCCGTCTTTCGATAGACCAGGTTGCCTTCGGTATCCGCCATCCAGGCGTGAACGATCGACAGGTCGGCTACGATGCCGCGCTCCATGATGTAGCGGCTGCCGTCGAACTCGCGCTCTTCCTTGCCCTTCGCAATGTCGGTGCCTGCGCCCGTGCGCGTGAAGAAGGCGGGAATTCCCGCGCCGCCGGCGCGGATGCGTTCGGCCAGCGTGCCTTGCGGGTTGAATTCGATCTCGAGCTCACCGGCGAGATACTGCTGCGCGAACAGTTTGTTCTCGCCGACGTAGGACGAAATCATTTTCTTCACCTGCCGCGTCTCCAGCAGCAGTCCGAGCCCGGCGCCGTCGACGCCCGCGTTGTTGGAAACGATTGTCAGATTCTTCGCGCCGCTGTCGCGAATGGCCTTGATCAGGGTCTCGGGAATTCCGCAGAGGCCAAAGCCTCCGCAGCAGATCAGCATGCCGTCCTTGAGCAGGCCTGCCAGCGCGGCTTTCGCGTCGGGATAGACTTTTTTCATTGAACGCTACCGTTTTCGTCTTCAGGAGTTCGGAGAAAACATCATTCGACCGGCCGGATGCAAGCCTAGCGCGCCGGAGTCGCAGGCGGGCTGGCGGGCGCCGGCGGCGTGACGTCGGTGACGGGATTTTTAGGCGGGGTAATGTCCTTCACCGGATTGGACGGCCTTTGGGGAGCCGCAGGGGCCACCGGTGCGGGCGCCGGTTTCACTGCCGCGTCTTGCATCGTCGTGAGCGTCCTCGGCAAGAAAGGCACGCGGTGCGGATAATAGGTCCAGAATATGAAGATCGCCGCGAATAGCACCGCCGACAGCATGGCAGCCGTCCCGCGGCGGCTGAAAGAGAGAAGACTGCCGAGGTAAGTCGAAATGGCAACAAAGACGGCCAGCAGTATCACGTAAAGCCACTCAACTTGCGCAAGATCGATCGGCATCGGACCCATTCCCTCTACACCCAGCCTAGCCCAGACCCGCGATGCGGGTCACGTTAAACTCCGGTTCCCCTGTTTCGGGATCACACGCTATACCTGCGCCCGATGCCGAATGTCCTTATTCTTACCGAAGTCCAGGAAGCCATGCGCGCACGCTACAAGGCGATGCTGCTCGAGCGCTTCCCGCAACTGACCATCAACGTCGTCGGTCATCACAATGATGTGGACCCTTATATCGCGGATATCGACATTCTGCTGTGCTTCTCCCCGCCGATGGCCGATCACGTGGTGCGCGACGCGCCAAAACTGAAATGGATCCAGGCGCTCGGCACCGGCGTCGACAACATCGTCGACCTGCCGTCCCTCGGCAAAGAGGTGCTGGTCACGAATGTCCGCGGCATTCATGGCGCGCCGGTGTCGGAAGCGACAATCGCCTTCATGCTCTCGCTCGCTCGCGATATGCCGCGCTCGGTGCGCGCGCAGGAGAAATCCAAATGGGAGCGTTGGCCGTCGGCGCTGCTCGCGGGCAAGACCGTCGGCATCTTCGGCGTAGGATTGATCGCCGAGTATCTGGCGCCGATCTGCAAGACCTTCGGCATGACCGTCGTCGGCATCAGCGGCAGCCCACGCGAAACCAAAAACTTCGATCGCATGGCGCACCGGAACGATCTCACCAAGGTGGCCGGCGATCTCGATTTTCTCGTCGTGCTCACACCGCTCACGCCTGAAACACGCAACATTGTCGGCGCAAAGGTCTTTGCCGCAATGAAGCCGACGGCCTATCTGGTCAATGTCGCGCGCGGCGGCGTCGTCGATGAGCCGGCACTGATCGCAGCCCTTGAAGCCGGAAAAATCGCCGGCGCCGGGCTCGACGTCTTCTCGCAAGAGCCGCTGCCGTCCGACAATCCGTTGTGGAAGACGAAAAACCTGACGATCTTCTCGCATCTTGGCGGTTATTCGCAGGGCTATGAAGATCGTGCGATGCCGACCATCGCCGGCAACATGGCAAAATTTCTTGCCGGCGATCTCAAATCCATGATCAACATCGTGCGCAAGCCCGCATCCTGGAAAGACTGAACCATGGCCCTATCCGAACGCCTCAACTCGCCGATCTCCGATGCCGAGCTCGAACGCCGCTGGCGCGCCGTGCGCGCGGCCATGGAGAAGGAAAAGATCGACGTTCTGCTGATGCAGAACAACAACGATCACATGGGCGGCTACGTGCGCTGGTTCACCGACATGCCGGCCACCAATGGTTATCCCAACACCGTGGTGTTCCCGCGCGGTGATGAAATGACGGTTGTTGCGCAGGGGCCTTTTGGCGGAAGTGAAGTCACCGCCCACGGCAGTGACACTTGGCGTGGCGTTAAAAAGATTCTCACGACGCCAAGTTATGCGTCGGCTCACTACACGAAGGACTACGACCCGGAACTCGCGGCTATAGCAATCGAGCCTTTTGCCAAAGGCACGATCGGGCTCGTCGGCACCTATCAGATGTCCTACGCGATGGTCGACTATATCAAGCGATGCTTCACATCTGCCAAATTCGTTGATGCCAGCGACCTTGTCGACCGCATTAAAGTCATCAAGAGTCCAGAAGAGATGGAGCTGGTTCGTCGTGCCGCGTTGATGCAGGACGGCGCAATGCGCGCGGCTTTATCGGTGGTGAAACCCGGCATGCGCGATATCGAAGTCGCAGCCGCCGCGCAACACTACAGCCAGTGCCAAGGCAGCGAGAATGGCATTTATCTGTGTGCCTCGATGCCAGCCGACAAATCGGCAGCCCTTGGTCTCCGACCGACGAAATTTGGTCAAAGACACCTCCAGAACCGCATCATTCAAAAGGGGGATGCGGTCGCTCTCCTTGTTGAAGATAACGGTCCCGGTGGGATGTACACGGAGCTGGGTCGTACCTGCGTAGTCGGCATGAAAGTACCGGAGGCGATGAAGGACGAACTCGAGTTCGTCAAACAGGCCCGCAAGCTAACTTTGGACCTCCTTAAACCCGGCACTCACTGCAGGGAGATTTGGGAGACATTCAATGTCTTCATGCGGAAAAATGGTAGGCCGGAGGAAGCGCGGCTTTATTGTCATGGCCAGGGTTATGACATGGTCGAGCGTCCGCTGGTTCGCTATGATGAACCATGGACAATCGCGAGGGACATGAACATCGTTGTCCATCCAACCTATGCGCATCGTGGCTATCTCAACTGGCTGTGCGACAATTACCTCATCGGCGGGAACGGCCCGGGTGACCGGCTGCATCAGTTTCCCGAAGAGGTGATCGAGGTCGGTTAGCGCCACGCTTGACGGGCCCCTATCGCCCGCGCAAGGCTCGCTGCCTATTTCGTGGAGGACAACAATGAAAAAAGTGCTGCTCGCCGCGGTCTTCGCCGCGCTCGTCTCGGCTGGCCAGGCCAGCGCCCAGGATTTTCCGACGCGCCCCGTGACGATGGTCATCCCATTCGCGGCGGGCGGGCCGCAGGACACGATCGGCCGCATCATCGCGCAGCGCATGAGCGAGCTGCTCGGCCAGCAGGTGGTCGTCGAAAATGTCGGCGGCGCGGGCGGCATGACGGGCTCCAAGCGCGTCGCCGACGCAAAGCCTGACGGCTACACGATGGTGCTCGGCAGCGTCGGCACGCATGCGCAGAACCAGACGCTTTACAAGCGGCCCTTGTACAACGTGGAGACCGATTTCACGCCGGTGGCTTACCTCGCGGTCACTCCGATCGCGCTCATCACCCGGCCGGACCTGCCGGTAAACAATCTCAAGGACTTTGTCGCCTACGCCAAGGCCAATCAGGGCAAGATGCAATTCGGTTCCGCGGGCGCCGGCTCCGCCACGCATCTTGGCTGCGTCGTTCTGAACACGGCCATGGGCACGCCGATGATCACGCATGTTCCCTATAAGGGGACCGGCCCCGCGATGCAGGACCTTATCGCCGGCCGTATCGACTACCTGTGCGAGATCATCGCGACGGCCAAGCCGCAGATCGAGGGTCAGAAAGTCAAAGGCGTCGCCATCATGACCAAGGAGCGCTCGCCTGTCCTGCCCGACCTTGCGACCACCGTCGAACAAGGCCTCGACGTCCAGGCCTATACCTGGAGCTCGCTGTT
>DASSSM010000342.1:0-3742 GCA_035708425.1 Pseudolabrys sp. | reverse complement strand
GTATTCCGGAAAGCGACCGGGACCGTGTGGTTGAACGCTTTGTACGGCTTGAGCAAAGTCGCTCGCAGCCGGGTTCCGGACTCGGCTTGAGTCTCGCAGCAGCTGTCGCCCGCTTGCATGGCGGAGAGCTCGTATTGGCCGACAACAAACCCGGCCTGAAAAGCATCATTGCCTTGCCGCGGCGAGGGCCGGTACAGATTTCCGGATGAGGCGCCCCGCAGGAGGTAACGCTTCCCCTAAGAAGGAAGCCCGCAAATCCAACAAAGCAGCCGCCGCTAAAGGTGCTGCACTTGCCGACCTGATTACAACCGCCCCGCGGCTGAGCGATCCCGACGTCGCGAAGTTACGCGTATCCGAGTGGCTGGCCGGCGTATCGTCGGCCGACTCCAAACCCCTCAAAAGTCTGTTTTCCAAGCGGCCGATCATCGGCACGCTTGTGGACGCTCTGGCCGAAAGCTCGCCGTATCTTTGGGATTTGACCAGCCGCGAGCCGGAACGGCTTCTGCGGCTGCTGTTGGCAAATCCCGAGCAACATTTTGCGGCGCTCCTGAGTGACCATGGTCACGCCGCGGCGGTAAGCAAGGACGAAGCAGGGGCGATGCGGGAGCTTCGCCGCATGAAAGCTGAAGCTGCTTTGCTGATTGCGCTTGCCGACATCGGCGGCGTTTGGTCGGTAATGCGCACGGCGCATGCACTTACCGAACTTGCCGACGCCGCAGTGAATGGCGCCGTACGATTTGCGTTGGCGGAAGCAGGGCGCGCCGGGCGACTTGTCCTGAAGAACAAAACCAAGCCGCAGGCAGACAGCGGCTATATCGTCCTCGCCATGGGCAAGATGGGCGCATTCGAGCTCAACTACTCAAGTGACATTGATCTCATTGTTCTATACGACCCGGCAGCACCGGCATTGCCTGCGGATGCTGAGCCATCCACGCTCTATGTGCGCCTTACGCAGCGGCTGGTGAAGCTGCTGCAGGAACGGACTTCCGACGGCTACGTTTTCCGCACTGACCTGCGGTTGAGGCCCGACCCGGCGTCGACGGCGGTTGCAATCTCCAAAGCAGCAGCTCTCTCATACTACGAGAGTGTTGGACAGAACTGGGAACGCGCCGCGATGATAAAGGCGCGCGCCTGCGCCGGCGATATTGCGGCTGGCGAAGAAGTCCTTCACGAACTGGCACCGTTTGTGTGGCGAAAGTACCTCGACTTCGTCGCGCTTGCCGACGTTCATGCCATGAAACGGCAGATCAACGCCTATCGCGGTCATGGTGAAATCGCGGTCGAGGGGCACAACATCAAGCTCGGTCGGGGCGGCATTCGCGAGATTGAGTTTTTTGCTCAGACGCAGCAATTGATCGCGGGCGGCCGCAATCCGGCCCTTCGTGACCGCGACACGCTGACAACGCTCGACAAACTTTGTACGGACCAATGGATAGATGCCGAGGCGCGCGACGCCATGAAGGAAGCCTACAGGTTTCTTCGCGTCGTCGAGCACCGTTTGCAGATGGTGAATGACGAGCAAACGCAGAGCTTGCCGGGCGATCAGGCGGAGCTCGAGCGCTTCGCACGTTTCCTTGGATTTGACGACAGGGATACTTTTGCCGCGGTGCTACTCGGGCATCTCAATAAGGTGCAACAATTTTACGCCCGGCTGTTCGAAAAGACGCCGGAGACCGAACGGCCGCAGTTGGCATTTCCTCCGGACGCGGATGATCACAAGACGCTCGATCGCCTGTCTGAGCTCGGCTTCAAGGCGCCACTCGAAGCGTCCGGCATAGTCCGGGACTGGTTGGGTGGCAGCCATCGTTCTTTGAAAGGCGAGGCAGCTCATGAGCACCTGCAAGCCCAGCTGCCCGTGTTGCTTGAGCAAATTGCCCGCACCGACAATCCCGGCGCGACCCTCGTGCTGTTCGATCATTTCCTCGCCAACCTGCACGGTGCTGCGCGCTTGCTTTCCCTCCTCAGGCAAAACCCAGATCTCATCGCGCTCATCGCGCTAGTCCTTGGGACCGCGCCGCGGCTTGGAGATATCCTCGCCCGCCATCCGCAGGTGATCGATGCACTCGTCGACCCCAGCTTTTTTGGAGCTTTGCCGGGCGACGCGGAACTCGCACGGCGCTTCGACGCCGCGCTCGCGCAATCGCGCTACGATGAAGACTTGCTCGAGCGCATCCGGATGTTCGGGCTCGAGTACATGTTCCTCATCGGGGTACGGATTCTGTCCGGAACGGTAACGGCTCGGCAGGCGGGGCAGGCTTTCGCACAACTTGCCGACGCTGTGATCCGTGTCGTTCATGGCGCTGTCGCCGAAAGTTTTGCGAAGGCGCACGGCCATATGCGCAACGAAGAGTCTGCGGTTATCGCGATGGGCAAGCTTGGCGGTTACGAAATGACCGCCACGTCAGATCTCGACCTCATCCTGGTCTATGATTTTAACGATGAGAATCCGGAATCAGACGGCGCCCGTCCACTATATGGAACGCAATATTTTGCCCGCTTGACCCAAAGACTGATCAATTCGCTGACGGCGCAGACCAACTATGGCGCGCTTTACCAGGTTGATATGCGGCTGCGGCCCTCGGGCCGCGCGGGCCCGCTTGCGACGCAACTCGACGGGTTTCTTCAATATCAGGAAAGCGAAGCCTGGACTTGGGAGCATATGGCGCTCACGCGTGCGCGTGTCGTTTCCGCATCGCCTGTATTCCAGAAGCGAGTCGAAGACGTTATTGCGGGCATTCTTCAACGTCCGCGTGACGCCACATTGACGGCTGGCGACGTAGTCGAGATGCGGACGGCGATTGCCAAGGAGAAGGGCGACAGTGCACGGTGGGACCTCAAATATGTGGCCGGCGGGCTGATCGATATCGAATTCATTGCGCAGTATTTGCAGCTTGTTCACGCACACCGGCTTCCCGGCATTCTTGATACCTCGACGGCGCGTGTGCTCGACAAGGCAAGGGCATTGAACGTCTTGGCGGTGGAGGACGCGGAAGTTCTTCGTCCTGCGGTTCAGCTTTATCACGATCTGACCCAGATCCTGCGCTTGTGCCTACCGGATGCGTTCGATCCAAAAAAGGCCGGGGCAGGCCTTCTACGGCTTCTTGCGCGGGCCGCCGACGTGCCGGATTTTGCGACGCTTGAAGCGACGCTGGCCGATACGCAGAGGAAGGTGCGCGCGAGCTTCGTTCGGATTTTGGGGCAGGATCCGGTGGTGGATTAGGCCGCCTCTTCGCGTGGAAGCAGGCATTGCGGCTCGAGCGGCAAGCGCACCATGACGATCGTGCCTTTGCCGAGCGTAGAACGAATTCGCATGCGACCGCCGTGCAGCTCCACCAGCGACTTCGAGATTGCGAGACCGAGTCCTGAACCCTGATGACTCTTGGTCAGCTGGCTCTCGACTTGTTCGAAAGGACGCCCGAGACGCGCAAGGGCGTCCCGGGCAATGCCGATGCCGGTATCGGCGATGGAAAGAATGATGCAATGGCTGGTCGCGCGCCCGCGAACCATGATCCGGCCGCCTGTTGGCGTAAATTTGATGGCGTTGGATAGCAGGTTGAGCGCCACCTGCTTAAGTGCCCGGCGATCGGCTCGCAATTTCAGCTGCGGCGATATTCGCGCGGTGACCTGCAATGCCTTGTCTTCAGCGCGTGCGGAAACGACACGCATTGCGTCGTTAAGCAGCGTATCAAGACCGATATCGTCGAAATCGAGCCGGAGTCGGCCTGCCTCGATCTTCGACATG
>DASSSM010000341.1:0-2407 GCA_035708425.1 Pseudolabrys sp. | reverse complement strand
ATCTGGCGGCATCGCCTTTGAGTTTCCATGTCACCCGATCCAGGAGACGGGCAAACGTCCAACGGCGGCGCTCGACCGGAACCTCGCTTATCTCGGCCTTGTCGAAGTCCTTTACGGCTACCCGCTCGACGGCGTCGTACTGATGACCGGCTGCGACAAGACAACCCCCGCCTGCCTGATGGCCGCGGCGACCGTGAACACGCCGGCCATTGTTCTCTCGGGCGGGCCAATGCTCAACGGCTGGTGGAAGGGCGAGCGCGCCGGCTCCGGCACGGCAATCTGGAAAGCGCGTGAGGAAATGGCGGCGGGACGCATCGACGCCGAGGAGTTCATGCAGATCGCCGCTTCCGCAGCGCCATCGGTCGGCCATTGCAACACCATGGGCACTGCTTCGACCATGAATGCGCTTGCCGAAGCGCTTGGCATGTCCCTGCCCGGCTGTGCCGCGATCCCGGCGCCCTATCGCGAACGCGCGCAAATTGCCTATGAGACCGGCCTGCGCGCGGTTGAGATCGTCGAACAGGATGTGAAACCGTCGGATATTCTTACACGCAAGGCGTTCGAGAACGCGATCGTTGCAAATTCGGCGATCGGCGGATCGACTAACGCTCCCGTCCACATCAATGCCATCGCACGGCATGTCGGCGTGAAGCTGTCGATCGACGATTGGGAGAAGATCGGCTACGACGTGCCACTCCTGGTGAACATGCAGCCGGCCGGTGAGTATCTTGGCGAGGAATATTACCGCGCCGGCGGGCTGCCCGCGGTCATGCACGAATTGCTCAAGGCCAAGCGCATTCACGCCGACGTTTTGACGATCAACGGCAAGACGATGGGCGAGAACGTAAAGCGGGCGCAGAGCGCCAATGCCGACGTGATCAAGCCTTATCGCTCTCCCATGAAGAAAAAGGCCGGATTCAAGGTGCTGAAGGGCAACCTGTTCGACTCCGCGATCATGAAGACCAGTGTCATTTCGGACGAGTTTCGCAAGCGCTATCTGTCCAACCCGAAGGACAAGGACGCCTTCGAAGGCCCTGCCGTCGTGTTCGAGGGACCGGAGGACTATCACCATCGCATCGACGATGCGTCGTTGAAGATCGACGAGCAGACGCTGCTGTTCATCCGGGGCGCCGGCCCGATCGGCTATCCGGGCGCGGCGGAAGTCGTCAACATGCAGCCGCCGGCGGCGCTGATCAAAAAAGGCATCACCTCCCTGCCCTGCATCGGCGACGGACGGCAGTCAGGCACGTCCGGTTCGCCGTCGATCCTCAACGCGTCGCCGGAAGCGGCCGCGAACGGTGGCCTCGCTCTGCTGAAGACCGGCGACCGCGTCCGCATCGACCTACGCAAGGGAACCGCTGATATCCTGATCTCGAAAGCGGAGTTGGCCCGGCGGCGCAAGGCACTGCGGAGGCGCGGCGGCTTCCGCTATCCGGCAAGCCAGACGCCATGGCAGGAAATTCAACGCTCCATGGTTGACCAACTGGCGGATGGCATGGTGCTGAAGCCCGCCGTGAAGTATCAGCGCGTCGCCCAGCACGGCGTCGCGCGCGACAACCATTAGGTTCTTGTCATTCCGAGGCGCGCGAAGCGCGAACCCGGAATCCGGGACCAAGCAGTGAGCGTGTTTCTGGATTCCGGTTCGCCGCTTGCGCGGCGTCCGGAATGACAAGGAGATGACGATGGCCGATCGACTGAGAAACAAACTGGCGCTGGTCACCGCCGCCGGCCAGGGTATCGGCCGTGCGATCGCCGAAGCCTTCATCGCGGAAGGCGCGAGGGTGATCGCGACCGATGTCGCGATTGACAAGCTTGACGGCGTGAAAGCTGCGAAAACCGCCAAGCTCGACGTGCTGTCGAGCGACGCAGTCGGTGCATTTGCTGCGTCTATCGACAAAGAATTCGGCGCGCTCAGTGTGCTCGCCAATGTTGCCGGCTATGTGCACCAAGGCACGGTGCTGGAGTGTTCGGAGAAGGACTGGGATTTCTCTTTCGATCTCAACGTTAAATCCATGCATCGCACCATCAAGGCGTTCTTGCCCGCGATGCTGAAGAATGGCGGCGGCTCGATCATCAATATGTCGTCGGGTGTGTCGTCCATCAAAGGCCTGCCCAACCGCTACGCTTATGGAGCGACCAAAGCCGCCGTGATCGGCCTCACCAAAGCCGTCGCCGCGGATTTCATCACGAAAGGCATCCGCTGCAATGCCATCTGCCCCGGTACAATCGTGTCGCCCTCATTCGAGGAACGCGTGCAGGCCGTTGCGAAGCAGACGGGCACTCCGCTTGATCAGGTGCGCAAGAACTTCATCGCGCGCCAGCCGATGGCACGCTTGGGTACGGCAGAGGAAGTTGCAGCGCTTGCTGTTTTCCTTGCCTCGGACGAGTCGAGCTACATCACGGGCCA
>DASSSM010000340.1:0-3900 GCA_035708425.1 Pseudolabrys sp. | reverse complement strand
GCCCGCGGCGGCGGCGCCCGATCGATAGCAGGGTCGAGGCCTGGGATGTCCCCGGCCTCGCCGCTCATCTCCCAAAACCTTTCCTGTCTGCACCGTGCCCCAGCAATTTCCCTCGGCGCGTCACGGTTGCAGGCGTGTTCCTTCGATCACGAAAAGTGTAACAGCGCCTGTGTCTTGCGCAACCCTCCGCCGCAAAAGCTATTCTTGTCGAAGGATGCCGCGTGCTTTATGTGACAACGCCAGCCCGGAAAGCATCACCCCTCAATGGATGACCGCACCACCGAAACTGCCCTTTCGCTGACCAAATTCGGTGTCGGGCAGCCTGTTCGGCGGAGCGAAGACCCGGCGCTCGTTCGCGGACAGGGTCGCTACACCGACGATGTCAGCCGACCAAACCAAGCCTATGCGATCATGGTTCGAAGCCGTGACGCGCATGGCGTTATCCGCTCGATTGATACCGCTGGCGCCAAGGCGATGCCCGGCGTTCTTGCTGTTTACACCGCCGCCGACTTGACCGGATATGGCCCACTCAAATGCGGTCTGCCTTTAAAGAATCGTGACGGATCGCCGATCCGCTACACGCCGCGGCCGGCACTTGCGGGTGACAAGGTGCGTTTCGTGGGTGATCCGGTTGCCTGCGTGATCGCAGAAACCGTGGCGCAGGCGAAAGATGCGGCCGAAGCTGTCACGCTCAACATCGAAACGCTGCCCGCAGTGCTCAAGCCATCCGAAGCGGTTAAGCCGGGCGCGCCACTCGTGTTCGACGAGGTACCGAACAACATTGCGCTCGACTATCACTATGGCGATGCGGCCAAGGTCGCGGAAGCCTTTGCAAAGGCGAAGCACGTGACCCGGCTCGAGACCTCCAACCAACGCATAGTGGTCAACGCCATGGAGCCGCGCTCCGCGATCGGCGAATACGATGCGACCGCGGCGAAGTGGACGCTCTACTCAACGAGTCAGGGCGTGCACGGCATGAAGACCTCACTGATGGAGATTCTTGGCGCGCCAGCCGACAAGGTCCGCGTAATCACCGGTCAGGTCGGCGGCTCATTTGGCATGAAGGCCGCGGTTTACCCCGAATATGTCTGTCTCCTGCACGGCGCTCGTCTGCTCGGGCGGCCGGTCAAATGGACCGACGAGCGCTCGGGCAGTTTCGTATCGGACCATCACGGCCGCGCACAGGACATGGTCGTTGAAATGGCGTTTGACGACGACGCGCATATTCTTGCGGTCCGCCTCACCGGTTATGGCGACATGGGCGGCTATCTCGCCCAATTCGGCCCGCTGCTGCCGACCGGAAACCAGGTCAAGAACATCGCCAGTGTGTACCGTACACCGTTGATCGAGGTGGCGACCAAATGCGTGTTCACCAATACGACCTTTGTCTCGGCCTATCGTGGCGCCGGACGGCCCGAAGGCAATTACTATATCGAGCGCACGCTCGATCTCGCCGCGGCCGAGCTCGGTATCGACCGACTCGATTTGCGCAGGCGCAACATGATCCGCAAGAGCGACCTGCCCTTCAAAGCGGCCTCCGACATGACCTACGACTGCGGCGATTTCCTCGGTGTGCTCAAGCAGGCGCTCGATGCCGCCGACTACGCCGGTTTCAGGAAACGCAAGCGCGAGAGCAAGAAGCGCGGTCTGCTGCGCGGATTCGGCATCGGCTGTTACCTTGAGGTTACGGCCGCGCCCGGCAAGGAACTCGGTGCCATTCATTTCGAAGCTGACGGCACGGTGACGATCGTTACCGGCACGCTCGACTTCGGGATGGGTCACGCAACGACCTACGCGCAGATATTGACCGACCTCCTCGGAGTTCCGTTTGACCGTATTCGCATGGTCGAGGGCGACAGTGACCGGATGGCTTTCGGCGGCGGCAGTGGAGGCTCGCGTTCGGTGATGTTTGTCGGGACCGCGCTCACTGAATCAGCGGACATTGTGATCGAGCGCGGCAAGCAAATCGCTTCTCACGTGCTGGAAGCCTCGGCGGGCGACATCGAATTCCAGGCGGGGCGTTTTGTGATCGCGGGCACCGATCGGTCGATCGGGTTGCTAGATCTTGCCGCGCGTCTGCGCGCCGGGATCAACTTGCCGGCCGGCACTCCGAATTCGCTCGATGTCGACCACGTCGTCAACAATCCCGTTCCGTCGGCCTTTCCAAACGGGTGTCACATTGCCGAGGTCGAAGTCGACCCGGAAACAGGCGCCGCACATGTCGTTCGTTATTCAGCGGTCAACGACCTCGGGACCGTGGTCAATCCTTTGCTGGTCGAAGGACAGATACAGGGCGGGGTTGTGCAGGGTCTCGGGCAGGTTTTGCTGGAACAGGCAGTCTACGATTCCGATGGCCAGCTCGTTACCGGCTCGTTCATGGACTACGCGATGCCTAGGGCGCATGACGTACCAATGATCAATGTCGCCAGTCACCCCGTGCCAACCAAAAGCAATCCGCTCGGAGCAAAAGGCTGCGGCGAAGCCGGCACATCGGGTGGCCTGCCTTCGGTGGCTAACGCCGTTATCGACGCCCTGTCCGAATACGGTGTCCGACACCTTGAAATGCCGATGACCCCATCACGTATCTGGCAGGCGATTCAACAAGCAAAGGCCGGTCAATGAGCCAGGCTGCCGGCGTCATCGGTTCGACGCGCGCACCATATATCCGGGTTGTCGGCGCAGTCAGCGCTGCGCATTTCGTGTCACACTATTACATCATTGCGTTGGCGCCGCTTATGCCGTTCGTGCGCGACGAGTATCAGGTCACTTACACGGAAATCGGATTAGCTTTTGCGGCGTTCAACATCGTAACAGCAGTGTTTCAGACGCCAGCAGGATTTCTGGTGGACCGCCTCGGCGCCCGCGCGTTGCTGATTTTGGGTCTCGTAATCGGTGCCAGCGGTTTTGTCACCGTTGGTCTTGTTGACTCGTTTTGGGTAATGATCGCCATGTTCGCCATCGCCGGCATGGGCAACACGGTTTATCACCCGGCGGACTATACCTTGCTATCGCAGCACGTTCCGGCGGACCGCATTGGTCAGGCTTTTTCGCTGCATACTTTTGCCGGAATGCTCGGTTCGGCGGTTGCTCCAGCTAGCCTCCTAATGTTGCAGAGCGCGTGGGGCTGGCGTGGCGCCTTCATAGGCGCGGGTGTGCTGGGCTTTGCCGTGGCGCTTTTGCTTTTGCTGGTCCGTGACGGAGCGACCGCCACGAGAACCGCAAGTACACGCCCAACGTCGGATTCATCAGACGCCGGCTGGCGCCTGCTCCTCTCGGCTCCGATTCTGCTCAATCTCGCGTTCTTCACACTGCTCGCGATGATAAGCGGGGGCCTCTACAATTATTCCGTCGTTGCGCTCGGAGCACTCTATGGAACACCCGTCACCACCGCCAACGCAGCGCTCACCGGCAATCTCCTTTTGTCAGCCGCTGGCGTGCTCGTAGGAGGCCTGCTCGTCACACGCACAAAGCGCCACAGTCTGGTGGCCACGCTGGGATTGACTGCAATGGCACTATCGGTGGTGCTTGTCGCCCTGGTCGACCTTAGTTCACTGGCGCTGATAGCAGCCATGTCGCTCGGCGGCCTGTTCTCCGGCGTGATTATGCCCTCACGTGACATGATCGTACGCGAAGTCACGCCCCCTGGTTCTTTTGGCAAGGTTTTCGGCTTCGTCACCACGGGCTTTAATATCGGTGGCATTGTTTCACCCCTCATCTTCGGGGCAGTGATGGATCACGGCAGTCCACGGATGGTGTTCCTGCTGGTTGTTGTCTTCACCCTACTCGGGATCGTGACAGTCGCGACGAGGCCCCGGCGGACCGTTTGATCACCCGGCGCTCTATGGACTTGTCAAATCAACGAAATTGCCCCATGTGAAAGCCTCCCGCCAGGCTGACGGT
>DASSSM010000339.1:0-2498 GCA_035708425.1 Pseudolabrys sp. | reverse complement strand
TGCAGACCGCAGCGGCGATCGGCGACGACCGCCTGCAGCAGCAGTCGCGCGGTTATGTCGTGCCTGATGCCTTCACGCACGGCTCATCGGCGCAGCGGCAGCGCTGGTTCACGATCGGTCTGAAAGACGGCAAGGTTTCGGCCTGCAATACCTTCTCGCCGACGGCGCAGCTGTAGAAACGAAACGATGCCCGGTATTGATCAAAACCGACAATTTGTGCCGCTGAAGATCGCGGTACTGACGGTTTCCGACACGCGCGAGGCAAGCGACGACAAGTCCGGCGCGACGCTGATCGAGCGCATCCGCGCCGCAGGGCATGTTGTCGCGGAACGCGCGATCGTGAAAGACGAGGTCAAGGCGATCCGCCAGCACGTCAAGGCATGGATCGCCGACAAATTCATCGACGTCGTGATTACCACCGGGGGCACGGGCTTTACCGGCCGTGACGTCACGCCAGAAGCGGTCGAGCCGCTGTTTGAGAAGAAGATGGACGGATTCGCGACGATGTTCCTGCTGGTCAGCGAGAGGAAGATCGGCACATCGGCGATCCAGACGAGGGCGACGGCCGGGGTTGCCAATGCGACTTACATTTTTTGCCTGCCGGGTTCGCCCGGCGCGTGCCGCGATGCCTGGGACGAAATTTTGGTGCATCAGCTCGATTACCGCTACCGGCCCTGCAATTTCGTGGAGATCTTGCCGAGGCTCGACGAGCATCTGCGGCGGCCGAAGGCGAAAGGTGCGACGGCATAGCCGGCGTCCCCGAAGTCTTAGAGCTCGAGATCCCAGAACTCGGCGACGACGTCCTTACCCCAGCTGTGCCGCGGTTCGCTCGATGTGAGCTTGAATCCCGCACCCTCATAGACGTGCCGTGCGGCGGAGAGCACGCTGTGCGTCCAAAGAGTGACCCTTGCGTAACCTTTGGCTCGCGCAAAGCGCACGCACTCTTCGACAAGCCTGGCGCCTAGCCCGAGCCCACGCGCCTTCGGGTCGACCAGCAACAGGCGCAGGCGCGCGACATTGGGCTGCTCGTCTTTCACCAGCATGACACAGCCGACATTCTCACCGTTCATTTGGGCGATCCAGCAACGCTCCCGCTCGGGATCGAAATTGTTGACGAAATCGGCGACGATTTGCGCGCACAGGCCTTCAAACGGGTCTGCCCAGCCGTACTCGCGCAAATAAAGCTCGGCGTGGCGCGAGACGATCCAGCCGAAATCGCCGGCGCGAGGCTCGCGCAATGTATAGGCCGGACGAGCGTCGGCTTTCCCCGTGAGCGCACCGACCAGCAATGTCTCGATCGCGTTCATGGCTGAAACGATTTGCTCCTGCTGCGTGCCGTCGAGACTGGCGAGCATCGAGGCGGCATATTGTTGCGAGCGTTGTTCCATCGGCGCGAACATCTTGCGCCCGCGCGCGGTCAAGGCGAGGTGGCTCTGGCGTGCATCGGCCACGGAGGTCTTGCGGTTCATGAGCCCTCGTTTCTCGAAATTGCGCAGGAGGCGGCTGAGATAGCCCATATCGAGGTCGAGCGTGCGTGCGATATCGCTCGCTGTCAGTTTTTCGTTTTGGGCCAACTCATAGAGCACGCGCATTTCGCCGAGCGAGTAGGGGCTGTCGAGATAATTCTTGCGCAGCACGCCGATCTGCCGCGTGTAGAAGCGGTTGAAGCGGCGGACGGCCGCGATCGTCTGCTGGCTGGCCATGGCGCAGCAGCGTCGGCCAAATAGTTGACAAAGTCAACTATTAGGTACTGTGATTGCAGCGGACAGGACCACCAGTCTCTGACGGCCAAGGCGGCGCAAGATAGCGCCCTCGGCATCATCTCCTGCGGAATGCCCACCGATCGCATCGTATAGGCGGCGCGCGATGAGCAGGCCCTGTTCGGGCCTGGGGCCGCGGGCAATCGCAGCGCGCACAACCGCCAGGAGCTCAGCAAACCCTGGGCGCACGGCGTTGGCGGAGCCGGGCAGGCGAAATATGGCTGCTCGCCCAGCGTCGTCCTGAAGGCCAGTCGTCTGGATGAAATGGTGGGCTGCCTCGATCCAACCCGGTTGCGGAACAGCCCCGGCGCGCAGAAACATGACCCAAGGGCTGCGTACGGTCGCTGCGGCGGCCTTGAGACGAATCCCGAGCGCCTCGGTCGAGCTTGTAAAACGGCAGCCGGCGATGTCGGCAACTTCAGCCGTCGCGTCGCGGGAGCCTGCGTCGGCAATGACAACCTCGGCCAAAAGACCGGCCGCGGCCGCGGGTACGAGCGCCGAAAGGGTCGGCACCAGGCTCCGCTCTGAATTCTGCGTAGAAATGATCACACTCAACATGGAACTGTAGCCATTCGGCACCGTTGCCACCATATCATGTGGCGTATGGCGTTCGCCGCCACGAGATAGGCCGATAAGCGCACCAATTATACACGGCGGCGACTGCCAAAATCTGTTCTTGTTATGTTCCCATTCTGCCGTTAGGGTGGACTCATGGCTCGATCAAACGCAGCCCAGAGT
>DASSSM010000338.1:0-2915 GCA_035708425.1 Pseudolabrys sp. | reverse complement strand
GCGAGACCCGCTCAGCGTGACATTGCCATTGGGCCACGAATTATGGGCCGAAGCCGATGCCGTGCTGGCCGTCGGCACGCGTCTTCTCAATCCGATGAACCAATGGGGCGTCGACAAGGCTTTGCAGATCGTGCGAGTCGACGCTGACCCTGAAGAGCCCGCGCGGATTATCAATCCGAAAGTGGCGCTTGTCGGTGATGCTGCGCCGATCCTGCGCACGATGATCGACGAGCTCGTCAAGTTCAACATCCGGCGCGTATCACGCCGCGACGAAATGGCGGAGCGGCAGGCCAAGTGGCGCCAGCGCCTTGCGAAACTTGCGCCGCAGCTTGCCTTTCTCGAAACCATCCGTGCCGAGTTGCCGGAAGACGGTATTTACGTCGACGAAGTTACGCAGGTCGGCTTCGCCGCGCGGCTCGCTTTTCCCGTCTACAAACCGCGCACATTTCTTTCGCCGGGTTTTCAGGACAATCTCGGCTGGGGGTACGCGACGGCGCTTGGGGCTCAATACGCAAGAAACGACGTTCCTGTGCTTTCGATCAATGGCGACGGCGGGTTTCTTTACACCGGCAACGAGCTCGCCACCGCCATCCGGCACGGCATCCCGCTGGTCGCGCTCGTGTTTGTTGATGGCGCATTCGGTAACGTCCGTCGCATCCAGCAGGAGCAGTTCGGCAACCGGCTGATCGCCTGCGATCTGGCCAATCCAGATTTCGTCAAATACGCGGAAAGTTTCGGGGCGGCCGGACGGCGCGCCCGCGGCCCCGATGAACTGCGCAGCGCCTTGCGCGAATCAATCAATCGCCGCGAGCCCACCCTCATCGAGGTGCCGGTCGGCGCCATGCCGAGTCCGTGGGAGTTCATATTCATGCCTAGGGTGCGCGGCGCATGAAGCGGGTTGCCATGACGGACCCTGATCGGGTTAGTGTCAGCCCGGCAATGGACCTTATTACCACCACCGATCAACTTGCGGCGGCTTGCGCGCGGGCGGCGAAACACCCCTACGTGACGGTCGACACCGAATTCCTCCGCGAGACCACCTATTATCCGCTGCTTTGCGTGGCGCAGATGGCTTCACCCGACGAAGCTGTCGTGATCGACGCTTTGGCGGAAAGCATCAACCTTGCCCCGTTTTTCGAACTGATGGCGAACGAGAAGATCACCAAGGTATTTCACGCCGCCCGGCAGGATATCGAAATCGTCTGGAATTTGGCTCAAAAGATCCCCCACCCGATCGTCGACACACAAGTCGCCGCCATGGTTCTCGGTTATGGCGACTCCATCTCCTACGATCAACTGGTGCAGCGCATTACCGGCGACACACTGGACAAATCACACCGTTTCACCGACTGGACGCGCCGGCCGCTCAGCGACGCACAGATTGCCTACGCGCTGTCGGATGTGACGCATTTGCGCACCGTCTACCTCAGGCTCACCGAGGACCTGGAGAAGCGTGGCCGCAACAGCTGGGTCGAAGCCGAAATGGATGTCCTCACCTCGCCGGACACCTATCGGGCGGACCCGGAACGCGCATGGGAGCGGCTCAAAAGTCGCGTGCGCAAGCCGAAAGAGCTTGCCGTATTGATCGAAATTGCGGCATGGCGCGAGCGCGAAGCGCAGACCCGCGATGTGCCACGTGGGCGCGTGCTCAAGGATGACGTCATCGGAGACATCGCAGTCCAGGCACCGACCACGCCGGAGCGGCTTGGCCAACTTCGCTCGCTGCCGAAGGGCTTCGAGCGTTCGCGTTGGGGCGAGCAGATCATCGATGCGGTCAAGCGCGGGCTTGAACGAGATCAGAAGACGCTGCCGCGCCTGGAACGCTTCCGTCCGGCCGTAAACGGCGCTGCAACGGTCGAGCTGCTTAAGGTTCTGCTACGGATGACCGCCGAACGGCACAGTGTCGCCGCCAAAGTCATTGCGACCGTCGACGACCTCGACCGGATCGCCGCCGACGACGAGGCCGACGTTCCCGCGATGAAAGGCTGGCGGCGTGAACTGTTCGGCGAAAAGGCGCTTGCGCTCAAGCACGGGCGCCTGGCACTCGCCGTCGACAAGGGAAAGGTCGTGACGGTAGAAAAGGATTAGCCACCGTCTGGCAGGACTACGTCTCTGTCGTCGACTCGCGGCCGACCAGCCGTCCCAATTGTCGCAATCGGCTGGCCAACCGATCGCTTGCAAGCTCGCCGTATGCGCCCGGCAGTTTGAGAACGAGCTTGCCGCGTTTGACCTGCATCGGTGTTTTTGGAAGCACCCCGGCTTGCCCGGCCGTCAGGATATAGGCGACTCGCATGGCAGCGCCGACCACGCGTGCACGATCAAGCATCCGGGTCGTCGCGAGCTCGCGCAGCCGCGGTGACAAGTCCTCCTCGCTCAAGCCTGCATGGCGGAAGTACACCGACAACGCGAGATAGGCGCGGCCAGGATGGTCGATCGCCACGAAAGCTCCATTCGCGATGATGTTCATCGACTGCTCGCCGCGATAGTCCGGATGCGCGCGCCAACCGATGTCACCGAGTAAACAGGCTGCATGCCGCAAGCGCTGCTCGTCCGCAGTCTCTTCCAGGCCCGACGACGCAAGAAAGCGGTCGGTCCAGGCGATCAGCTCCTCACCGTGATGCGGCGAGCGCGAGCGCAGTACGTTGAGGTTGGCCGCTGCCGAAATAAGCGGATCTCGCGCGCGTTCACGCGCGTTAAGCAATGAGTAGAGCAGACCCTCGCGCACACCGAGCACCGAAATGATCACCTGTCTTGGCTTGATGGTGTGGACGAGATTTTCCATGACCAATGCCGCATAAGCGAGCAGCGGTCGGCGCGCCGCGTTGACGACTTCGATCTTCGACAACGTCTCCGGATCGACGTGATGCACCAGCCGGGAGAATTCCCGCGCCTCGCGCGCGGAGATCCGGTAGTTG
>DASSSM010000337.1:0-2274 GCA_035708425.1 Pseudolabrys sp. | reverse complement strand
GATAGGCTTCATCGATCGTGCAAGCGGCTGATATGGCTGAATCCGTTGCTCCGTTTTCATGCCTTCGAAGCCCGCGCCAAAGGTGTGCAAACCATGCTGCCACACGTTGATGAGTTGCGGCCGATTCACAATCTGGACTCGATGAAAGAGCTTGTGCGCGCCTTATCCCGTGCGCCGGCAAAAGGTTACAATCCGAAAGACCTGCTGAAGCAGGTCGCGTGACGGAGGATATCGATGCTTTCGCGCGATGAAGACATTCTCAAGGCTGCTGAAGAGTGGCGCAAAAATGGGCGCGAGGTCGCGCTTGCAACTGTCGTGGAGACCTGGGGGTCGGCGCCGCGACCGGTCGGCTCGAACCTCGTCATCGACAACGAGGGTAACTTCCTCGGATCGGTATCCGGCGGCTGCGTCGAGGGCGCCGTGGTGACCGAAGCGATGGACGTGATTGAGAGCGGCAAGCCGAAAATGCTCGAATTCGGTGTCGCCGATGAAACAGCCTGGAAGGTAGGCTTGTCCTGCGGTGGCGCCATCCGCGTTTACGTGGAGAAAGTAGGCTGACGTGAAGCTCGACGTCCTGCATGCGCTGAATGCGGAGCGCGCGGCACGGCGCGCAGCCGTGCTTGTCACCGACGTCGCGAGCGGCGAGCAACGTTTGGTTAAAGCCGGTGAGGTGGCCAAGGATCCTTTGAAAGCGGTCCTCGATAAGCGCCTGCGGATGGCCAAGAGCGGCATGGAAGAGACGCCGCAAGGACGGTTTTTTCTGACAGTCTATGTACCTTCACCGCGGCTGGTGATCACCGGTGCGGTGCACATCAGTCAGACGCTCGCGCCTATCGGGCAACTGCTCGGCTATGACGTAACGATCGTTGATCCGCGCACCGCCTTTGCATCGATCGAGCGGTTTCCCGACGTGAAGGTGATTGCCGAATGGCCGGACGTAGCATTGCCGCCGCTTGGCATCGACCACTACACGGCTTTTGTTGCGCTCACGCACGATCCGAAAATCGACGATCCGGCGCTCAAGCATGCGCTTGCCCGCGATTGTTTCTATATCGGCGCGCTCGGATCCAAGAAGACTCACGCCCGGCGTGTCGAGCGGCTGAAGCAGGAAGGGCTGAGCGATGCGCATATCGCCCGCATCCACGCGCCGATCGGGCTCGACATCGATGCGGTGTCGCCGGCCGAGATCGCGGTTGCGATCATGGGCGAGATCACGCAGGTGCTCCGGCAAAAGGCGGAGACGGCATGAAATTCGGCTCCGTCCCCATTGCCGAGGCGGTCGGGGGCACAGCGGTGCACTCGATCCGGCAGGGCGACTTCGTCCTCAAAAAAGGAACGCTCATCGGGCCTGCCGAAGTTGCCGCTCTCAGGACAGCGGGCGTGAAGGAGATCACCGTGGCGCGCCTCGATCCAGGCGACGTCTCGGAAGACCAGGCGGCAGCGGATATCGCGGCGGCGATTACCGGCGACGGCGTGCGCACCGACCGGGCTTTCACAGGCCGCTGCAACCTGTTCGCCGAAAGTGCAGGAATTCTGGTTGTCGACAGGGGAGTAGTCGACGCGCTCAACCGCATCGATGAGGCGGTCACGTTGGCGACGCTGCCGGCTTACAAGCCGGTGGTCGAAGGCGAAATGATCGCCACCGTGAAGATCATTCCGTTTGCGGTGGCGAAGGCCGCACGCGACCAGGCGGTGGTCGCGGCTACGAAAGCGAAGCCGGTCATTCGCGTTGCGCCCTACAAGCTGCGCAAGATCGGCGTGGTGTCCACGCTGTTGCCCGGTCTTGCTCCAAAAGTAATCGAAAAGACGCTAAAGATCACCACCGCGCGCATTGCACCAGCCGGTGCGATCATCATCGCCGAGAAGAGAGTGCCGCACGACCAAGTCGCATTGGCGCGCGCAATTGACGAACTGCTCAAGGCCGGCGCCGAGCTCGTCATCGTTTTTGGCGCCTCCGCCATAGCAGACCGCCGCGACGTCATTCCTGCAGCCATCGAAGCGGTCGGTGGCGACATTGAGCACTTCGGCATGCCGGTCGATCCGGGAAACCTGATGTTGAACGGCAAGGCGCGAGGTCAGCCGGTGCTCGGTGCTCCCGGTTGCGCGCGCAGCCCGAAAGAAAATGGTTTTGACTGGATCCTGATGCGTTTGCTTGCCGGATTGCCGGTCACGCGGGCGGATATCACCGGCATGGGTGTCGGGGGGCTGCTGATGGAGATCGTCACGCGTCCGCAGCCGCGCGAGGAACGTGCCCCGCAGGCGGGACGCCGTGTT
>DASSSM010000336.1:0-4573 GCA_035708425.1 Pseudolabrys sp. | reverse complement strand
GCGGGGCTCATCGGTTGATGCGTTGGCGTCGCTTGCTCAATCTATGTCTTTCTACACATGACCGAGAACCAAGCAGGTCGCCGACCGTTCCGCTCTTCACGAAAGATTCCCAACTTTTTGCCGGCTGTTCAGTAACTTGGTTTACACTTGTCTTCAGTTCCGGTTCTCCGGCAGCCGGCGCCAGGGTGCGAATTGACAAAGTTCCCGCGCCAAGGCTGATGCACGGGCATGTCCCGCGTTCTCTCCGTCGTTGCCCTCCTGCTGCTCGCCTCCCCCGCTTCCGCCGTTACCGGCAATGCGCCGCCGGCCGCCGGCTGGGCCGCGCGCGCCATCGTGATGATCGTGGATACGCGCGACGACCTGTGCACCGGCACCGCGCTGACGCCCGATCTTGTGCTTACGGCCGCGCATTGCGTGGTCCGCAAGGTCGACTACCAGGTCAAGGCCTACCAGGCCGGCGGCCCCATTCCGGTGCGCACCATCGCGCGGCATCCGCGTTTCGACTATGCGAGCTATGCCGCAAGCCGCGCCACCGCCGACGTCGCGCTCATCAAGCTCGCCGCGCCGTTGCCCGATGCGGTTATCCCGGCATCACTGGCGGCGCCGCGGCGCGTCGCGCCCGGCGAAACGCTCACCATTGCCGGCTTCGGCGTCACCCTGGCGGGAACCGCGCGCGGGCTTGGCCAGCCGCGCATGGCGACGCTGACCGTCACCGGCACGCCGGGTTCCCTGCAGATCCGCCTTTACGACACCGCCACCCGCAACCAGCGCATCGGCCTTGGCGGCTGCACCGGCGATTCCGGCGCGCCCGCTTATGACGGCGAAGGCCCGCTGGTGATCGGCGTGGTGAGTTGGTCGACCGCTCCCGGCGACGAAACAGGCTGCGGCGGCCTCACCGGCGTCACGCCGCTTTTGAGCTATCGCGACTGGATCGTCGACACCGCGCGCAAGCTCAATTCGCCGCTTGCGCCTTAGGCCGCACGTGTCGACGCGAAGTCGAGGTTGTGTCGCCTTGTCCGCTTTGCCTCCGACAGCGAACCTGGAAATCCGCCAAGGACCGAAGGCCGCAGTTGACGTTTACGGCGCGTTGCCGCCTTCGATGGAAAAGTCACGGCCTGCGCCTCTGCCGCCGCCGCCGATCTCCATCACCCAGTAACGGCGGCCGCTGGCGGATACCGCAGAGGCAACAGCCTGGCACCCGCCGAGCATCATGTTCGTGCGGTGACGCGACGATTGCATCCACATGCGCCTCGCACATTCTTCGGTCTCGCATCCGACCGCGACATTCTCGGCAACGGCACCCGCCGGCCCGCGATGCCGCTTGAAGCCCGCATGATCAAGGCTATTGCGGCGGGCCAAATCGTGGGCGTGCTGCTGAGCAAGCGCGTAGAGCGCGGCACAATCAGCATGGCACACGCCGGCGCCGGCGGTGCTGAATAACAATCCGAGGCCAAAATGGCTGACACGAAGCCTCAACAGGCTGCGCATAACACCCCCCAATACCGACGAGAGCTATAACCTTCCTGCCCTCACCACAACGTCAATAATGCAGTCGATGATCGCGTTAACGACGTTTCGCAGAGCGCCTATGGTCTGTGGGCGCAGCGACGAAGTAGGGGTTCGGATTGCACCAACCACGATTGCCTGCCAGCACATTCGGTCTGCATTCTTCAATAGAGCGATACTGGCAGTCCCAATGCATATCGCCTTCGCCTCCCGAGGTCACCGCGCACCAGGGAGCCTCCTTGGCCTTCGCCGGCTGTAGCCCGAGCGACGCAAAAGCAGCGACAGCGAAGATGATGCGGATCATCGTCAGCCTCCGTTTTCGGTGTTGGTGATAACACCGGACAATCCTTCGCATTCCTGCCAGCATTTCCCGACATCAAGCCTGGGTATGAACCAGGTAAGCTTTCGCCGCGCTTGACCAGAACACACGGCCGCTTGCAACGAGAATGTCCACGAGGGCCATGAGGGGCCATGAGCGGACATCTTGTCGATTCAGATGATGTGGACCAGCCAAGGCCACTTTGCCGGTTTGATCTGATACTCGACCTTGTCGAAGGACAGATCGTAATCTTCCGGTGCCGTCAGTTCGTTCCAGCTTTCGACGGAGTGAAGACGTTCTTCCGCGATACGTGCTGCGATGGCGGCCCGGCTCGTCCAGTCCAAATACGTGTTCGCCATGGGTGCCTCCAACTACTTGGAACCCTGTTCTCCATGGTGACAGTCTAGGATTTTGCCCGCATTCACGTGTGAGGGGGCTCACAGAGATGGCGGATTTCAAGTGCGCCTTGGGGGCCAGAACCGATGATTCTTGTACAAAAACCCGAGCGGTGCCGAGGCGGCAACGCGATCCTGCTGCCGACGATAACTAACCGGGCAGATTCAAACCGAATGCCCTGTGCATGTCCTGAATCATGGCGACGAAGGCCCGCGTATATGCGCCGCCGTAAAGCGACGAGTCGAGGGAGGTCGCCAATGCGAGCAAACCAACGATCCAGATGAGCATCCGCATGAGGGCAAGATGCCGAATAATTCTTAATGAAACTCACAATGGCAAAATTACATGCGTTGACGCTCATTTAACCCGCGCGTAAACGCGACGTAAAAAGGCCCCGGAAGCCGAAGCCTCCGGAGCCGTTCCACCCAAACTGAACCTACGCTACTCGGTACTCGCTACAATACGAACGCATTACCAGCAACGGCGAACTTTGCGGACATAGCCGTTGATATTTTCCCGCACGACGCGGCAGTGACGGCGATAGGTGTAGCCGTCGTCATAGGCGTAGCTGCGATAACGGGGACCATAGTCATAACCGTCGTAATAGCCGTAGCCCGGGCCAACGCCGACTCCGACGCCGACCGGACCCGCGCCGATCCACACACCCTGCGCGCTTGCCGGCACCGACAATGCGACTCCCGCCGCCGCCAGGATTCCGATTGCAAGCTTTCTCATTGGGCACCTCCACGGTTGCTGCACGGACAACGCGCGGGCGCAAAGGGCGTTCCGGTATGATTGTGATCTCCGTCACAAATAGGCGCTTTTTCCCCCGTTTTGCCGGCACTTGAACGATTTGCGAGCGGAGTTCCGCGCGGGCTCCGCATCGAGACCTAAACGAAGGCGGGACTTACCGGCGAGCATGAATTCCGAAACGTTTTTGGTGAACTCCCACCGCTGCCCCCGCCGATTCCGCGCCGATGAATGTCCGCTTTCGGGGGTAAAGCAGACATGACATTTTGGGAATCTGCTTTTGCAGTCGCTATTGGGGCTAAAGCGGAGATCGCTTTTTGCGGCGCATGTGTCTGCTTATGACCCAAAGCGGACATCGGGTCTCTTTGCGAGCCCCTTTCCGTCCGTTCATGTCGCACAGTATCATGCTCTATTTATGCCTCGGGGGCGGCAATGAGGCGGCGAGAATTTCTAACTCTGGTTGGTGGTGCTGCCGTCGTCTGGCCAACGCGAGCGCACGCACAGCAGCCAGTGCGACTACCTCAGGTTGGCGTCTTGATGTCGGGTGTTGAGACTGATCCCGAGCAAACGGCAAGGTGGGTCGGCTTTAAGGAGAGTCTCGAGCGCCTTGGATGGTCGGTAGGGCGTAATGTGCATGTCGATTTGCGCTTTGCTGGCGGGCCCGCAAAATTCGAATTGCTTGCGAAAGAGCTGATCGCCGCACGGCCCGACGTAATCTTTGTACAATCGACGGGATTTGTTGCAACCGTCGCCCGGCAGACAAACACGATCCCAATTGTATTCGCAAATGTGTCTGACCCGATCGGCGCAGGTTTTGTGGCGACCATGGCCCGACCAGGCGGCAATCTTACAGGCTTGGTCCTCTACGAATCGTCGGTCGCCGGAAAATGGCTTTCAATGCTCAAAGAAATAGCGCCGCGGACAAAGCGCGTCGCGCTGATCGGAAACCCAAAAACAGGGCCCTATGACTACTTCCTGCGGGCGAGCCAAGGTGCTGCGACGCCGCTTGGACTCGAGGTAGTTGCAAACCGGGTCGAGAGTGCAGCCGACCTTCAAGGCAGCCTGGAATCATTCGCCCGCGGGTCGGATGGGGCAATAGCCGTGGTGCCGGATGGAACAATGACAAGGATGCGCGCTCAACTCATTGGCTTGGCGGCGCGCCTGCGCTTGCCTGCAGTCTACCCGGAGCGGTTCTACGTTATTGATGGCGGGCTCATGTCATACGGTATGGCAGACAACATCGAGCAATTCCGGCAGGCGGCTTTTTATGTCGATAAAATTCTCAAGGGTGCAAAGGCGGCAGACCTGCCGGTGCAGGGGCCGACTAAATATTCCACCGTCTTGAATAAGAAAACGGCCAGAGCGCTTGGCCTAACGGTTCCGGCTGGCCTATTAGTCGCGGCTGACGAGGTGATCGAATAGATATCGATGTCGGCTTTTGGCCCTTAGCGACATGAGCTTCTGCACCGCACATGTCTGCTTTTGGAGGTAAAGCGGACATGGCGATTGCACTGCGAAATATCCGCCGATGACAAAGCGGACATCGCCGCGCTTCCCATACCACTAATTTGGCCTTTACTCTCCTTGAGCTAGGCAAGCATG
>DASSSM010000335.1:0-5308 GCA_035708425.1 Pseudolabrys sp. | reverse complement strand
CCGTGAGTTTGCTCGCGCCTTTGCTGCGAATGGCGCCAAAGTTTTCGTCTGCGACATCGACGAGAAAGCCCTTGGCGCAATCGCCAAGGAAATTACCGGCATAACCGCGCGGCGCTACGATATGGCGAGCCGCGCCGAGATCGAGCGCATGGTGCCGGAGGCCGTGAGGGTGCTCGGCGGGCTTGACGTGCTCATCAACAATGCCGGTATTGCCGGCCTGACGCTGCCGATCGTCGACTATCCGCCTGACGATTGGGACAAGGTTGTCGCGGTCAACCTGACGGCCATGTTCGACGTCTCACGGCTTGCCATCCCGCATCTGAAGAAATCGAAGGCAGGCTGCATCATCAACATGTCGTCGATTGCCGGCCGCTACGGCTTTCCCAATCGCAGCCCTTATGCGGCGACAAAATGGGGTGTCATCGGCCTGACCAAGACGCTGGCCATGGAGCTCGGCGAATGGGGCATCCGCGCCAATGCGATCGCGCCTGGCGCCGTCGAGGGCGACCGTATCGTGCGCGTTTTCCAAGGGCGCGCGCAGATCAGCGGGCGCTCCTTGGAGGAGGTAAAGGCCGATGCCCTGGCCGCGGCGTCGATCAAGGCCATGGTCGATCCGAAGGATATCGCGCAGCTGGCGGTGTTCCTCGCATCCGACGCTGCGAAGGCAATCTCGGGGCAGGTGATCCCGATTGATAACGACCGTCAGAATGCGTAAGCGCGACAAGATGTCCGCACTTAACTCTGTCTGCGCGGAAAAATTTAAGAAGAGAAAATGCCGCGCTGACGAAGTAAAGTTGCTCGGTGAGCGTCGCGCATAGCGAATTTACCAAAAAACTGTCGCGTCAGGCCGCTTCCTATTCACATTTACCTTACCTGGTCAGCTTACCGAGCGGATTTGCTAGCTGCCGCAAACGCGAGCGGCTACGGCTTTATCCATCACATGAAAGGCAAAGCGGAAACACCGTTCACACGGCCGGACCGCTTTTGATGGATGGAGTAGCAGCGTTGAAAAACGAAACGAAGTTGATTGTAGCGCTTCTTTCAATTGCGCTTTCGGTTGCGTTCGGAGGGAGCGCCAATGCAACGCCCCGGCACAAACAGCAGCGCCAGATGATTGTCTGCGACATGCGAGGTTGTTCCGATCAGGCAAGTCAGGCACGGGCTGCGCGGGCCGAGGCAAACGCCCCAGTCGATGCTAATGGCGGCGCGGTGGTAAGCCACAGGCCGCAAGGTTGCCCGCATGCATTCTGCGGCTGCGAGGCTTCGCTCTATGTCTTCGGAAAAATTCGGCCTGAGCTCAATCTGGCCTCGAACTGGATCCGGAAATTTCCCCGTACGTCACCGGCGCCCGGAATGGCGGCCGCGCGCAGCGGCCATGTCATGGTTCTCATGAGCCATGTCGAGGGCAACAACTGGCTCGTTCACGACGGCAATTCCGGCGGCGGGGCGACGCGCGAGCACATCCGGTCGATCAGCGGCTACGTGATCGTCAACCCACGTGGCTCCTATGCCGAAAATCCCTCCAGCGGCGGTTCAAACGTAAACTAAAAGTCCCGTGAACCGGCATCGCTCGCCCTGTATTCGGACAGAAGGAAAAGGGCCGCCGTCGGGGCGGCCCTATTTCTGTGCCGGTGCGTCTATCCGGGTACGCTTTACGTATATGGCCTTAAAGGCGTCCCGTTTGGGTTCTAGGCTTTTTTGACATGCAGCGCGTGCCTATGACATCTCGTTCATTGAAGGCACTCCTGATCGTCGTCATAGCGGCGTCGGCACAGCTTTGCGCAGCCGCGCCCTATTCCATTTATGAGGGCTCGGTGGTTTGGCACGGCCACAAATATTGCTGGTACGACGGGGGCTGGAACGGCGCCGGCTGGTATCGCTGTGGCTTCGAAAACAAGAATGGAAAGGGATGGGGCGGTCCCAAGGGCTGGGAGGGGGCGGCACAAATGCCTCCAAGCGGCGGCGCCTGGTTCGAGCTGCCGCCACCGGCGCCACCTGTAAATGCACCGAGTATCGCGAGCGAGCGCTATGTCGAGCCGCTGCGCGGCGGCGCGGCAGCGGGATCGCCTGCGGGCGGATCATTAAGGCGGTGAGGTGATGCCCATGAAACGGCAAGTTTCGATATACGTCGCGGCGCTGCTGGCGCTGATTTGTGCGGGCCTTCAGTCCGGAGCACGCGCGCAGGTTTTCGATTTCGGCCAGATCGAAGAATTCGAATCGCTCGGCTCCGGCACGCAAAAGGGCGGCTCTCCGCCGAAGACAATCATCGATGACGGCGCGCGGCACACGGTGCTGTTCACGATCCTTGAGTCGAACACCGAGGCGAAGATCTACTGGAAGTCGAAAGATGGAAGCCAGACAACGATCATGCGCGGGCAGGGCTTGCGGGCCTTTCAGACCGTCGGCGAATTCAGGATCGAGGCCACGGGCGATGACAGCCGGAGCTTCAGATATGGATACGTGCTGTTTCGCCTGAAGAGCGAGAAAAGTACGCAGGAAGACAAGATCTGACGTGAGCGGTGCGCGGTCACCGGTCAGTTGCGAACCACGCTCATTCGGGCCTTTGTGTTCGGGCTGTTCTGGATCGTCTGAAAGATCACGCAATAGCGTTCGGTCATTTCAAGCAGTTGAGCCAGGTCGCTTTGCGGGGCATCCGTCTCGACATCGAAATGCAGGCGGATCTCCTTGAATCCGACGGGCACACCGTCCGTAACGCCGAGGGTGCCGCGAAGATCGACGTCGCCTTCGGCCGAAATGGTCGCCGATTTGACCGGAACGTCGAGCACGCTTGCGGCCGCTTTTAACGAAACCCCTGCACAGGCGATGAGTGCTTCAAGCAACAGGTCACCCGAACACAATTCGAGGCCCGATCCGCCGCATTTCGGATGGATGCCCGCGACGGCGAGGCCGCGCCCGGTTTCGACCTTGCAGGTCACGGTCGAGTCGTCGGCCCTGCCTTTCGCTTTCAAAGTCAGGAGCGCTGCTTTGGCATCCGCCCGGTAGCGTTCCTTGAGGGGCTCCTGCGCCGCCCGGAATTTCGAGGCTTCCATCGGTCTCTCCTTGCGCCGAATTCGGCGAGCAGCGTTGTGCCGCAGGAGAGACCTTCGGACCAGACGGCGGTTTTGACAACGTTGGTAGGTGATAGCGACTCGACTATTGGCCCGCGCTACGCGATTTCGCCGCGCGTTGCCGGCACGCGAGATATTCGCTTGACCCGGGCGTGGCGTAGGCCCGGCAGCGTGCGTCGTCGATCGACGCGACGGTTTCCTCACCCTGTTTCTCTTGTGTCATCTGCTGATGGCCCATGGTGCCCGGCGCGCAGTCCTTGGTGCCGGTGCCGGTGACGCAGGCGGGCGAATAGCCCGTGCATCCGGCAAGGAGCAGGGCTGCGAGCGTCATCAGGGCAATCGGGTGCATTCGCAAGCCGTTGTGATGTTATTTTTTCTCGATCGTAATCCCGCTAGGGCCGACGTTGATCTGCATTCCCTTCGGCTTCTTGCGGTCCTGATAGAGTTGATAGCCAAGCACAGCAACGACCACGACCAGCGCGCCGACGAGCATGTAGAGCACGTTACGGCTGAGCCCTAGCTGCATCCAGTAGTCCTCCCCACGACCGTCACCAATCGGGATCCACCACAACGTGTTAAACGCGGTTCACCGCCTGGTCATCAGCCCGGCTGACTTACTTTGGCTTTTTCTTCGCCTTGCCCTTCGCCACCGGTTTTGGTGGCGCAGCTGCTGCGGCTTCGCGATCAGCTGCTTCCTTGGCGACACGAAGAGCGCGCAGCCGCTCGGTCTTGGCGCGCTCGGCGTTCCCGGCCGCCTTGTATTCGGCCATCGCGGTCGCGCCCTCGCGGGCCTGAATTTCCTTCTTGTGGAACGCTGCCTGCGCGCGTTCCATGTCCTTTGTGCTTTTCTGACTACTCACGAACACCCCGTTGTTGAACCGCAGGTATCGCACTTCATGCAGGTGCCGTTGCGCACCAGCGTGAAGTTGCCGCACTCGCCGCAGGCTTCGCCTTCGTATCCTTTGGCGCGTGCCTCGGCGCGTTTCTCGGAGGCCGCAGCCTTGGCGTGCGCACGGGCGTCCTGCGGGTCGATGCGCTGTTCGAGCTGCTCGGCCGGCGAAAGCCTCGCTTCAGGTTCGGCCTTGAGTGCGGTTGTGCCGGCCACCTCAGCGCGTGCACCGCCGACCGCGGCGAGTGCGGTAACGTTGCCGCCGGCCGCCGGTGTAGGCGAAGCGACGCCGCGCACGACCGACAGGCGGTCGGTGCGCGAGCGGGTGAGGCCCTTCGACACGTAATTGGTCGCGGGCGCCGGCTTGCCTTCTTCCACGCCCTTGCCGAGTGCGTCGAAACCGCCGGCCTCGCTCGGGTCCACATGCGCGAGATCGAACCGCTCCAGATAGGAGACGGCGAGCTCGCGGAACACGTAGTCGAGAATCGAGGTCGCGTATTTGATCGAATCGTTGCCCTGCACCGGGCCTTGCGGCTCGAAGCGGGTGAAGGTGAAGGCGTCGACATATTCCTCGAGCGGTACGCCATATTGCAGGCCGAGCGAAACCGCGATCGCGAAATTGTTGATGATAGAGCGCAGCGCCGCGCCTTCTTTGTGCATGTCGATGAAGATCTCGCCGAGCCGGCCATCGTCATATTCGCCGGTCCGGAGATAGACCTTGTGACCGCCGACGACCGCCTTCTGGGTGTAGCCTTTGCGGCGGTCGGGCATGCGCTCGCGTTCGCGCATCACGACGATGCGCTCGACGACCTTCTCAACCATTTTCTCGGCGAGCGCGGTGGCGCGCGCCGCGGCGGGACGCTCGAGAAAGGCCTCGATAACGTCCTCGTCGTCTTCTTCATCAGCGATAAGCTGCGCGTTGAGCGGCTGCGACAGCTTGCTGCCGTCGCGATAGAGCGCGTTGGCTTTCAGCGCGAGCTTCCAGGAGAGCAGATAGGCCGCCTTGCAGTCCTCGACTGTCGCCTCGTTCGGCATGTTGATGGTCTTGGAGATGGCGCCCGAGATGAAGGGCTGCGCCGCCGCCATCATGCGGATGTGGCTCTCGACCGAAAGATAGCGCTTGCCGGTGCGGCCGCACGGGTTGGCGCAGTCGAACACAGGGTAGTGCTCGGCTTTCAGGTGAGGGGCGCCTTCGACCGTCATCGCGCCGCAGACATGGATGTTGGCGGCCTCGATCTCGCGCCGGCTGAAGCCGAGCGCGGCGAGGAGGTCGAAACGCGGATCGGCGAGCTTCTCTGGCGCGATGCCGAGCCCGGCCACGAAGTCCTCGCCCAGCGTCCACCTGTTGAAG
>DASSSM010000334.1:0-2255 GCA_035708425.1 Pseudolabrys sp. | reverse complement strand
GCCAAAGCCCAAGCGTTGCAAACCCCATCGTGGCGACGCCGAGCGCGAGCGGCCAGGCACTTTGTCCAAGGAACCATCCGACCGCCGCCCCGCACACCGCTGCCGCAGTTTGCTGCAAAAATCCGAACAGTGACGATGCCGCCCCGGCCCGTTCCGGAAACGGCGTCATCGCGCCGGCTATGCCCTGCGGCAGCACCATGCCGAGGCCGGCAAGATAAACCGCCATCGGAAGAACCAGCGACATGGAAGACATGAGTCCGAACGCAACTGCGACGACCATCGCCAGCCCCCCGGCAGCGCAGGCGCAGCCGCCTAATCCGAGGACCCCATCCAGTCCGAGACGAATGACAAGCCGGGCGGCGATTGCGGAGCCAATCATATAGCCGACCGAACCGAGCGCGAAGGCGACACCGAAATCAAACGGTGCGAGGCCATAGAGATCCTGCAGCACGAACGCCGACCCGGAAATCCAGGCGAAGAGACCAGCATAGCTCGCCGATGTGATGGACAGATAAGCAATATATGCCGGATTGCGCCCGACGATCCGATAGGACCGAAGCATTGACGGAAGCGTTACCGGTTCGGCGGCGCGGTTATTCAATGTTTCAGGCAGGAGTGCCCAGACGACTGCAGCGCCGGCAAATCCAGCGCCGACCAAGGCGAGAAATGTCACGCGCCAGCCAAAGGCGGTCTGTATGAGGCCGCCAAGAATCGGCGCCAGCACCGGCGCGAGCGCCATCACCGAGCCGATCACCGACAATTCGCGCCCGGCATGCGCTCCCGAATAGATGTCGCGCACAATCGCACGCGTGAGCACGATGCCGCCGGAGCCGCCCAGCGCCTGAAACGCGCGCGCGACGATCAGCATCTCGATTGACGTGGACAGGGCGCAGGCAAGGCTCGCCGCGCAGTAGAGCGCGATCGCTCCGATCAACACCGGTTTACGGCCGTGCCGGTCTGACACGGGGCCATAGATAATCTGACCCGCCGCAAAGCCGATCAGGTAGGCGGAAATCGTAAGCTGCACCTGCGCGGAGGAGGCGCCGAGCTGCCGCGCAATGTCCGGCAGCGACGGCAGATACATGTCGGTCGTCAACGGGCCGACCGCGCTCAGACCAGCCAGCAAAGCCGTGAGCGCAAAAGTGCCTGGTCGCAGCATGGATGGGTGGTTCCAAAATCTTTAAAATTCGGAACTTTCGCTCATGCCGTACCGATGCAGGTCGGCACCATGCGCATCGAGCCAGGCTTTCGCACGGCCCATGTCGGGACAGATTTTTTCAACCAGCCGCCAGAAGCGCCGCGAGTGATTCATCTCGATGACATGCGCGACTTCGTGCGCAGCGAGATAGTTGAGCACGAAAGTCGGTGCGAGAATGAGCCGCCATGAATATGAAAGCACGCCGGTTGACGAGCACGAGCCCCACCGGCTCGACTGATCGCGCACCGAAACGCGTTTGATGGTGACACCAAGCGCCTGCGCCGCCGCCCGACTTGCCGCCTCCAGGTCGCGCTTGGCCTCGCGCTTAAGATAATCGTGCACCCGGCGCGGTACATGCGGGGCCACGCCGGCGACGCAAAGCTGCGGCTCGCCACCATTCGGCTCGACCCAAACAGTGCCGCGCTCACCCCTGCGATGATCGATGCGGTGATCGACCCCGCGCAACGGCAATCGTGTTCCATGAGCGAAAGGCACAGCGTCCGGCAGCCGGCGTAACCGCGCTGCGATCCAGGCACCGTTCTTTTGCGCAAATTCTCTCGCCTGCTTCACGCTGCCGCGCGGAGGCATCGTAAGCACGACGTCGCGGCTGGCAGCGTGGATGCGCAGTGTATAGCGCCGGGCATGGCTGTGGCGGCGGAGGCGCACCGGATAGATCTCGCCGTCGAATGCGACCATTATGCCTTTCGGTTCGCTGGTGCGACGAAAAAGCAGGGCGCGCAGTGCAATGGACATCTTCCACCGGCAGTGTGCCATATTCGCTCGCAAGAGCGCGAGATCAATGCTGGGCGACGACCTTCAGCGGTGGAGTGCGGACCGCGCGGGTGCCGTTATGCGACAACACAAAATCGGCGATGCGCGGCGCGATCTCGGCACGGAAGCGCGAGCCGTTGAACACTCCGTAATGACCGACGCTGGGCTGCATATAGTGCACTTTGTTCTCGTTCGGAATATTGACGCAAAGGGCGTGCGCAGCCTCGGTCTGGCCTACGCTTGAAATATCGTCGTTCTCGCCTTCGGCCGTCATGAGCGCAACACG
>DASSSM010000333.1:0-3715 GCA_035708425.1 Pseudolabrys sp. | reverse complement strand
GTGGAACCGCGCCTCTATGATCGCACGCTGACGCTCAACGGCGTGTCCAAGGCTTATTGCATGACCGGCTGGCGCATCGGCTATGCGGGCGGCCCGGAGTTCCTGATCAAGGCGATGGCGACCCTGCAGTCGCAATCCACCTCGAACCCGACTGCCGCCGCGCAATGGGCCTCGGTCGAGGCGCTCACCGACGTGCTGGTGAAGCACCCGCACGTGCACGTGATGACCGACGATATGTATGAGCATCTCGTCTACGACGACTTCGTATTCACAACGCCGGCGCAGGTGGAGCCTTCGCTCTATCCCCGGACGCTCACGGTCAATGGCTGCTCGAAAGCCTACTGCATGACCGGCTGGCGCATCGGCTATGCCGGCGGGCCGGAGCCATTAATCAAGGCGATGGCGACGGTGCAGTCGCAGTCGACGTCGAACCCGACTGCGGTCTCGCAATGGGCGGCGGTGGAAGCGCTGACTGGGCCGCAGGACTTCATCGCCAAGCACAACAAGATCTTCAAGGAGCGGCGCGATCTCGTCGTGTCGATGCTCAACCAGGCGAACGGCATCAAGTGCCCGACGCCGGAAGGCGCATTCTATGTCTATCCGTCCTGCGCGGGCACGATGGGCAAGACGGCGCCGACCGGCAAGAAGCTCGCAACCGACGAGGACTTTGTCACGGAGCTGCTCGAGGCCGAGGGCGTGGCCGTGGTTCAGGGCACGGCCTTCGGGCTCGGGCCCGCATTCCGTATTTCCTATGCGACCAAGACCGAGGACCTGGAAGAGGCTTGCCGCCGCATCCAGCGCTTCTGCGGCAATTTGAAGTGACGCGTTAGCGTCATTCCGGGGCGCCGCCCATAGCGCGTCAAAGACGCGCGGAAACGCGCTTATGCGGGCCGTCCCGGAATGACTTCGCAAATCAGCTAATCCCCCATTCACTATCTCTTATGCGGGGCTCCGCTAATCTGCGGGCATGATTCGGCTCGCGGTTGCGATTTTTATTTTCATTTCCAATCTGTCGTTCGCGGCCGATGCGCAGGAGCGTGTCGTCATCGGCACACAGCGGCTAGGCGAAAACGGCGCGCTGTTCCTGGCTGCGGCGCAAGGTTACTTCAAGGCGGAAGGCATAGACCTTGCGATGACCGCCTACGATTCCGACAAGGCTGTCGCGGAAACGCTCGCCTCCGGCGCGACCGACCTCGGCCTTGCGCGATTTACTCCGGCTGCATTCGATGCCGCGGGCAAGGGCCTGATCAGGGCGATCGCGGCGCAGGCGCGCGAGAAGCGCGACTACGAAGGCAATCAGATCATTGCATCGAGCATTGGACTTCAAAAAGGCTTGCGCAAGTTCGACAACCTCGCGGACAAAACGATCGCCATCGATGCACTTGGATCGACAGCGCACTACCAACTGATGCAGATCGCGCGCATCAAGCACGTCGATCCGGCCCGCATTACCGTCAAGGCGCTTGGGACGCCTGACGCCATCGCGCGCGCCGTTGGCACCGACCAGGTGGATGCGGCGATCATGCCGTCTCCTTATGCGCGTGAGTTGTTGATGGCGAACCAGGCCAAGTTTCTCGGCTGGTACTCCGAGCTGGATGAGCAACAGCTGGGCGCACTGTTTGTCTCGAAGAAAATGCTGGAGACGCGACGCGCGGCCGTCGAAAAATTCGTGCACGCCTACCGTCGTGGCGCCGCCGACTATGCTGCCGCGTTATTGCGTACAGACCGGAGCTCGAAACGGATTTCCGACATCAAATCGAAGGAGGCAGCGACGACGATCGCGCGTTACGTCTATCCCGATCGTGGAACGGATGCGGCGGCCATGGTCGAACTCGGCGCCTATTACATCGATCCACAGGCGCGACTCGATGTCGCCGACGTCGTGCGCCAGATCGCCTGGTACAAGTCACAAGGCCTGATCGACAAGGCCGTCGATGCGCGCACCGTCGTCGATGCGAGCTTCGTCAAGTAGCAAATTTCTGCACCGGCGAATCTCTGCCCTTGCCAGCCTCCCTGTGTCCTGAGACGATAACCTCACAGGGCCGGGAAACCAGGTCCGACCTCCCGGCCGGCGAGGGAGGCGTTTATGGGACAAAACGGCTCGGGTCCCAATGGCACAAGGAGTTCGGGTCCACGGTGCATTGCACTGGTGGGCCCATTCCAAAGCGGCAAAACCACACTTCTGGAAGCGATCCTTGCCCGCACCGGCGCGGTCCAGCGCCAGGGCACCGTCGACGCGGGTACCACGGTCGGTGACGCAAGCAAAGAAGCCCGCCACCACAAGATGAGCGTCGAGGCGACTTTCGCCACCACCACCTTCATGGGTGACAACTACACGTTCGTCGACTGCCCCGGTTCCATCGAGTTCATCCAGGACATGCGCAGCGTGCTGCCGGCGATCGATGCCGCCGTCGTCGTCTGCGAGGCGGACGAGAAGAAAGTGCCGCAGCTTCAGCTCATTTTGCGAGAACTGGAAGACCAGAACATTCCGCGCTTCCTCTTCCTCAACAAGATCGACAAGGCCGACAAGCGCGTTCGCGATACGATCAAATTGCTGCAGCCGGCGTCACGCGCGCCGCTGCTGCTCCGCCAGATTCCGATTTGGAACGGCGACATCATTTCCGGGTTCGTCGACCTCGCGCTCGAGCGCGCCTATGTCTACAAGGAGCACGCGCCGTCGGAGATCATCGAGCTCAAGGGTGAAAACCTCGACCGCAAGAAAGAAGCGCGCTTCACCATGCTGGAGACACTGGCCGATCACGACGACCAGCTGATGGAGCAGCTGCTCGAGGATATCGAACCGCCGCGCGACAAGGTTTTCGACGATCTCTCGAAGGAATTGCGCGACCGCATCGTTTGCCCGGTTCTGCTCGGCGTTGCCACACGCACCAATGGCGTGCTGCGGCTCTTGAAAGCGCTTCGTCACGAGGCGCCCGGCGCCGGCGAAACGGCACAGCGGCTCGGCGTCAAGGCCGGCGCCGACGCAGTGGCGTTGGTGCTCAAGACCTTCCATACGACGCATGGCGGAAAAATGTCGGTTGCGCGCCTGCTTGCGGGCCAGGCTGGCGACGGCACCACGCTGACCACCACGGGAGGCGAGGCCGGACGCGTGTCGGGCGTATTCAAGCTGATGGGCCAACATTTTGAAAAACGTGGGCAGGCGGCAAGCGGCGAAACGGTCGCCTTCGGCAAGCTCGATGCCGCCAAGACCGGCGATACACTTTCATCCGGCAAGCAGCCGCACACGGCGCTTGTGGAGGTCAAGCCTTCTCCGCCCGTGCTGGCCATCGCAGTGCAGGCCAAGGAGCGCAAGGATGACGTCAAGCTCGGGCCTGCTTTCACCAAGCTTACGGAAGAAGATCCGTCGCTCACCGTCGTGCACAATGCAGAAAACCACGAAGTGGTGATCTGGGGGCAGGGCGAGATGCATCTGCGCGTCGCGGCGGAACGCCTTGCCGAACGGTTCATGGTGCCAGTCGCGACGCGTCCGCCGTCGGTAGGGTATCGCGAGACCATTCGCAAGCCGATCACGCAACGCGGCCGTCATAGGAAGCAATCCGGCGGTCACGGCCAGTTCGGCGACGTCGTGCTCGAGATCAAGCCGCTGCCGCGGGGCAGCGGATTCAAGTTCGAGGATCGCATTACCGGAGGCGTGGTACCGCGCAACTACATTCCGGCGGTGGAAGAAGGCGTGGTCGACGCGCTCAAGCACGGG
>DASSSM010000332.1:0-5299 GCA_035708425.1 Pseudolabrys sp. | reverse complement strand
AAGCATGAAGCGGCGCAAAGTCATCACGCTTATTGGAGTGGCGGTAACTTGGCCGTTGATTGCACTCGCGCAGCAAGCCGAACGGATCCGTCGGATAGCCGTGCTCTTTCCATTGTCCGGCGGTGACCCAGAGGTAAAGGTTCGCCTCGATGCATTCATCTCCGCGCTACGGGAAAACGGTTGGGAGGAAGGTCGGTCTATTATCTTTGATATTCGTCATGGCGATGGAAGTACCAATCGAATTCAAACTGAGGCAGCAAATTTAGTTCGATCGAAGCCAGATGTAATTCTCGCAAGTGGTACCCAGGCGTCCACGGCACTCAAGCGAATGACGCCCGAGATCCCGATCGTTTTCGTCAACGTTGCGGATCCAGTGGAGGGTGGACTCGTTACGAGCCTCGCGCGGCCAACCGAGAACGTGACAGGCTTCACCAATGTCGAGATTATGACGAGCGGGAAGTGGTTTGAGTTATTAAAGGAAGTGGCGCCTCATATTTCCCGCGTTCTCTTACTTTTTCGCTCCAACACCCCCGAGACGGCGATACGCTTGCCGACCGTCGAAAAAGTTGCTGCCTCATTCGGAATGACGATAAAGCTCGCCAATGTTACTGACCGCGCCGGGATCGTTCGAGCTATCGAGGCGATTGGTGAAGGCTCCGACACCGGCATAGTCGTAATGCCAAGCCCTGTGACGGCTGTTCACCGTGGCACAATCATCACAATGGCAGCTGAGCGTCACATTCCTGCAGTGTACCCCTACCGCTATTTTGTAGTGGACGGAGGATTGCTGGCGTACGGCATGGACATTCGAGATCAGTTCCGCCAGGCAGCATTCTATATTAATCGCATTTTGCAAGGCGCGAAGCCCTCGGACCTTCCAGTCCAGCAGCCGACCAAGTTCGAGCTGGTCATCAATCTCAAGACTGCTAAGGCGCTCGGTCTGAATTTAAAGCCCGCGCTGCTCACCCAAGCTGACGAAGTAATTGAATAAAGCGCGGTCGATGTCCGCTATTGGCCCTTAGCAGACATGAGCTTCTGCACCGCACATGTCTGCTTTCGGGAGTAAAGCGGACATGACCTCTTGCGGGGCACATGTCCGCTTTTGCAGTCGCTATTGAGAGTAAAGCGGACCTGACCTGTTGCACTGCATATGTCCGCTTTTGACCCAAAGCGGACACTGATCAAGTCACTGAGTTAAGCAGTTCCATTTCCTCAAAATTGTTGATGCGTTGCCGAAATATCACATACGGTGACGGGGCCATCATGATAATTAAAACACAGTTTTTTAGATGCTTTTTGATTGTGAGGACTGGGAATGACCAAGCGAATGGTTGGCTTCCTGACGACGACCGCACTTTCGATCGCTGTTATGGGGGGCGCTGTGAGCGCGGCCGATCTACCGGCCAAGGCCCCAATCTACAAAGCGCCGCCTGCGGTCATCTACAACTGGACCGGGTTCTATGTCGCCGGCGGCTTCGGATACGGGATGTTCAATCTCGATTCCTCGCTCACCAATAACGGCGTGCTCGTGAGCGACAACGTCACGAACGCAGGACGTGGGCTGTTCGGCACCGTCGGCCTCGGCTTCGATTACCAGTTCAGCGACCGAATCGTCGGGGGCGTGTTCGCCGATTTTGATTTCTCCAACATCAAGGGCCACTTCAGCGATCCGTGGTGGGAGCGCTCCGGCGAGATCAAGCAGACCTGGGCCTGGGCCGCGGGCGCGCGCGTCGGCTACCTGGTCAATCCGGCGGTGCTGTCGTATTTCGGCGCCGGCTTCACCAGGGCGCGCTTCTCGAGCGTGGCGCTCACCGATTCCGGACTGGGTACGAGTGGGCTCGATATAACAGAGGCGCAAACCTACAACGGCTGGTTCCTCTCAAGCGGCGTCGAGGCGATGCTGCCCGGATTACCGGGCTGGTCGGTGAAGACCGAATACCGCTTCGCGGATTACGGCAAGAAGGACGTCCCGATTATCGAATTAGGCCCGCGGTTCATAGGTCCCGGGGTGGTTAACATTCATCCTTACGTGCAGACGGTTCGCGCCGAGCTCGCCTACAAGTTCGGCTGGGGCCGCGAGGCGTTCGGCAGCGGCGCGATGGCCTATGCCGCGGCGCCAGCACCCGTCGCCTACAACTGGACGGGGTTCTACATCGGCGCCGGCGGCGGCTACGGCATGTTCAATCTCGACTCCTCGCTCTCGCAGAACGGCGTCTTGCAAAGCGACAACCAGACGCTCGGCGGCCGCGGCTGGTTCGGCACCGCCGGCGGCGGCTTCGACTACCAGTTCAACGGGCCGTTCGTCGCCGGCCTGTTCGCGGATTTCGACTTCTCCGACATCCATGGCAATTGGCACGATCCCAATTCGTCAGCGGGCGGCCCGATCAAGCAGAAGTGGGCCTGGTTTGCCGGCGCGCGCGCGGGCTACCTGATCACGCCCGATGTGCTCGCTTATCTCAGCGGCGGCTTTACGCGCTCGCGATTCTCGGACGTGCATTTTTTCAACAACGGCATTTCGAGCCAGCCGGAGCCCGACTTCATGCCGGCGACGACCTATAACGGCTGGTTCGTCGGCGGCGGCGCGGAAGCGATGATCCCTTGGTTCCGGGGCCTTTCGCTCAAGAGCGAGTATCGCTTCGCGGACTACGGGTCGAAGGATGTGCCGATCCTGAACAGTCCGTCGACCGGCGGCTCGGTGAACGTTCATCCCTTTGTACAGACCATCCGCACGGCGCTGGTGTACCGATTTGGCGTGAGCAGATAACTCCTGCCTTTGGATGAATCCGGGATCGCGCTCCAGCGCGTGATGGGAGCGCGTGCCTGCTATGTCCGCTTCTGGCCCATAGCCGACATCCACATGTCCGCTTTCGGTGGTAAAGCAGACATGGCTCCCGCATAGCAAAATGTCCGCTTGTGACCCAAAGCGGACATGCGAGAACGTCTGAGTGTTTTGGAGTTAGGCTCGTAGTCTCACTTAAATGCGGCCGAGATCTTGGTGTAAAAAGTTGCAGTCAATTGTGAGCCAACCGTATTAACAGTGCCGATGATGACAACCGCAATACTGCCAGCCATCAGAGCATATTCAATGGCAGTTGTGCCGGACTCGTTGGTCAAAAAGCGCAGAACAAGCTTGCTCATGAAGCTCTCCCGGATCACAGCGGCGCGCATCACGACTGAGAGCATAGATACTATCACCCTGCTTAAGAGAAGCTCTGGGCTTTAGCTAACAATTGCAGCAAAAAGTGAATCAACGGTCTCTGATTTAAAACGAATTGGACCCGCGAGGATTCTGCCGGCGCAAAAGTGTTAATCATCGATTTACCATGCCGCCGCCGCTGGCGCGGGCGGACGAGGCAATCGCGTGAACGGCGAAATGTCCGCTTGTGGCCCTTAGCGGAGATTCAAATCGCGCCGCCGAATATTCGTTTTCTGGGCAACGCGAACGCCAGTCCCGCATCTACCTGATGACGTGATCGGCCGCGGCGACCAGCTGCGCGGGAATGGTGAGGCCGATCATCTGCGCCGTGCGCAGGTTGGCGACGATCTCGAATTTGGCCGGCGCCTGCACCGGCATGTCGGCCGGCTTTTCGCCCTTGAGGATGCGATCGATGGTGCCTGCCGCACGGTGGTACTGATCGATCGTGTCGGGAGCGTAGGAGATCAGGCCCCCTTCGGTCACGAAGAACCGGCTGAAGTAGACCGCGGGCAATTTATGCCGCGCCGCGAGCGCAACGAGCCGTTCGCGGGCAAGCGCCGAAAACTGGTTGGGCGTCACGATCAGTCCGCCGTCCGGGCCTGCAAAAGTTGCCAGGAAGCGCTCGAGCTCCGCGCTGTCGCGCGCGTCGACCGCGGTCACCTGCACGTTGAAAGACGGCGCCGCCTTCTCGATGCCCGTGAGCACATTCCTCCAGGTTGACCGCATGGGATCCTGAACGACCGCCACGCGCGTCACGTTCGGCGCAATCTGCTTGAGCAGTTCAAGCCACTTCACGCCGATGCCCGGTTCGAACTCGACGTAGCCCGTGAAGTTGCCGCCGGGCTTTTCCATGCTCGCGATCAGCCTGCGGCTGACCGGATCGCTCGTGCCCATGAACACGATTGGCACTGTGCCGGTCGCCTCCTGCAATGCGCTCGCGCTCGATGCGCTGGCCGCCAGAATGACCTCGGGATTGAGCCGGACCAGCTCCTGCGCAAACCGCTTCAAAAGGCTGTCGTTGTTGGCCCAGCGATACTCGATCTGCAGATTGTGACCGGGCTTCCAGCCCTGTTTTTCCATCCCCTGCTCGAAAGCGGAGGCCCACACGCGCGCTTGCGGTTCGATCTCTGCAATGCTCATCAGCGCGCCAATGCGCCGCATCCCGGTTGATTGCTGCGCGCGCGCGGCAAGCGGCCACAACACAGCCGTTCCGCCGAGCAAGGTGATGAAATCGCGGCGTCTCATGTGACCCCCTTTGACGCCAGCAATGGCGAGATGAGGTCTCGCGCAGGCTGCGCCCAGGTTCGTCTTTTACGGGTCGCGACACGCGGCGGCTGTGCTGCCGGTCACAAAAACCGTTATTGCTGGGTTAGTAGCTGTGGCCCTTTCGGGCCTTGCCCTTTGGCTCCGTCGTCTGAGGTGTCGCGTAAGGGCTCGGATTGCACCACCCGCGATTGCCCGACAGAATGACCGCACGGCATTGCTCGAACGAATTGTACTGGCAGTCCCAATAGACGCTGTCGTCTGTCACCGAGATCACCGCACACCACGGAGCCTCGCGCGCCTCGACCGGCTGCACGTTCCAGGGAAACGAGTTCGCTACGGCCGCAAGCGCCAAAACCGCTGCACGGATCATGACGGCCTCCTTTTTCGTCGCTCTGCAGATAAACACCGCACGAGCATTGTAATTCAAAGCAAAATGTTCCGCTCGCGATGCATGGCGGACATCATCACCCTTCCGGTATGCGGGTCTAAGTTGGTATGATGCCCTCCTCGGGAGGGGCGTAATGATCAATTACCCATTCGCAGCGATCGCGGCCATTTATGCCGGTTCCTTCACCTATCTGTATCAACGGTGCAGCGACCGGCTTCCTCTTCACAAATATTTTTCCAATCACGTGCTGTTGCTTGCGCCGCTGAATTTCCTTTTCACTTTTTTCACGGTCGGACGGCAGGGTGCCGTGTTTGAACCGAGGTCCGTTCCCGGGCTCGAAAAGATCAGAGAGAATTACGAGGTCATTCGCAGCGAAGCCAAAGTGCTGCTCGACACGGGTGTCTTTCAACGCCCGCCGGCCATCGACGAACCCGGATACAACACATTCG
>DASSSM010000331.1:0-2741 GCA_035708425.1 Pseudolabrys sp. | reverse complement strand
CGTTGCGCCGCTTACGCCGATTGCGCCAATAAGTTTGCCATTGACGACAATTGGCACTCCGCCGGCAGCCGGTACCGCACCAGGCAAACCTAATATAAAAGTTTCTCCTGCTGCGAGGCGATCTTGGTAGGCTTTCGTGGGCACCCGAAATGTAGCTGAGGATCTCGCTTTGGCCTCAGCTATGTTGATAGAGGCGTTGCCAGCAAGGTCCGATTTTTCAAATGCGATAAGGTTGCCGCCACCGTCGACAACAGCGAAAACATGATTCCAACCGTTCTTCTTGCTTTCTTCCGTGGCGGCGGCAATCGCAGCCTTTGCCTGTTCGAGCGTAATTGGCGCGCCATAGGCGGGCGGTGGTGATGCCGGTGCCGCGGGCTGCTGTTGTGCATAGACGGCGCCCCCTAACAGCAGGGCCGCGCATGCCGATATCGTGATCACGGTCAGACGATACATATGTCGCTCCCGAATGATTGATTTGATTGTGTTATTAGCTGTGGTCTTGCCCAAGCCGATTTGGCGCGGGATGATGCAAGGACATACTAAGGGTCCTTCGGGCAGTCGCCTAGCCGCCGGCGAAATTGAAATTTCGGAATAATTTTGGGTCCCGGGGGTTTGTGGCAGAAGCATCCAACCGTCAGATTTCAACGAATAAAAAGTCACTCAACTGGAGGAACGTCATGACTGAACTCTCTCGCCGTTCGCTGCTTGTCGGCACTGCCGCCGTTGGCGCCGCTGTTGCCGGAGCGACGACAATAGTGCCGTCGGCGAAAGCTGCCGCACCTGTTGCGGGCAAACAGAACGCCGGATGGTACCGCTATAAGGTTGGCGAATTCGAAGTCACCGTCGTCACCGACGGGCAGGGCAGCAACCCGCTCGGAGATAGCTACGTCACCAATACGCCCAAGGATGCAGTGGCCAAAGATCTTGAGGCGCAATTCCTGCCAAAGGACAAAGTGATCCATACCTATACGCCGGTCGTCATCAACACCGGGTCCAAGCTCGTCGCCATCGACACCGGCCTCGGACTCGGCACCTACGCGCAGTCCAAGGGTGCGCTCGGCCAGTATCAGGCGAACCTGAAGGCCGCAGGGATCGACGCGACTAACATCGATGTTGTGATCATCTCGCATTTCCATGCCGACCACATCAACGGTCTGATTGGTCCAGACAACAAGCCAATGTTTCCGAACGCGGAAATCATGGCGCCAGAAACCGAGTGGGCCTTCTGGATGGACGAGAGCAACGTTAGCAAATTGCCAGAGCCCGCGAAGGGTCAGATGAAGAATCCGGCGCGGGTGTTCGGAGCGCTCGGCAACAAAGTGACGAAGTACCAAGGCAAGAAAGAACTCGTGCCCGGAATTACTTCCGTGTTTACCCCCGGTCACACGCACGGACACCACTCGCACATTATCTCGTCGGGCAACAATACGCTGCTCGTTCAGGCGGATGTCACCGCCGGTGCCGCCACACTCTTCGTGCGCAATCCGGATTGGCAATTCGTGTTTGATTCCGACAGGCCGCTGGCAGTCGAGACGCGCAAGAAGCTTTACGACATGGCTTCCGCCGACAAGATGATGGTTCAGGGTTATCATCTGCCGTTCCCGGCGGTCGGCTATGTCGAGAAGGCTGGCAACGGTTATCGACTCGTACCGGCCACCTGGAACCCGTCGATCTAGATTGATTGACGCGCGACTGACGGAAGGCCGCCGCTCCCGGCGGCCTTCTTGTTTGAGGCGGGTCGCGCTAAGCTGCTGCTGCTTCGCGGCAGCGGGAATTGTTCCATGGCTGAGACGGCATTCGAGCAGGCTTTGGCGGCACGCACGTCGGCGATGCTCGAGGCCTGCACGCGCTGCGGCAAGTGCGTCGAGGTTTGTCCGATGGCGAAGCCAGCAGGTATTGGTGACGCCGTGCCGGAAAGCGTGATTGCGGGCGTCCTCGATATTGTCCGGACAGGCGAGGGGCCGGAGGCATCAAAAGCCTGGGCGAAAGGCTGCGCGCTGACAGGCGATTGCATTGCCGCATGCGACGAGGCCGTCAATCCACGCTTTCTGCTGGCGATGGCGCGCGTCGCCCTCGCCAAGCATTCCTCCGAGCTGCGCAATCGGCGCAAGCAAGGCGTGGAGAACTTCCGGCTGGTTGCGGACGGCGTGAACGTTCTCGCGCGCATGCAGTTGAGCGAGAACGATCTTGCACGTCTTGGCCAGCACGTGAACGAGCGCCTCGAGAATGGCTCGACCGCAAAGCCCGGCGAGCGCCCGGACTTTGTGTTTTACACCGGCTGCAATGTGCTCAAGACGCCGCACATGGCGCTGACGGCGCTCGACATTATGGATGCCCTCGGCGTGACCTATCGTGTAATGGGCGGACCAACGCATTGCTGCGGGGTCATTCAGCTGCGCGCGGGCGATACCGAGGTTTCCGGACGCGTCGCCACAAGCTCGCTTGACAAGCTCGCGGAAGGAAAGGCCGGCGTCATTTCCTGGTGCGCGAGCTGCCATGTTCAGTTCACTGAAACGACAATCCCGACCGTCGAAAAGGTGAGGGGATCGCGTCCGTTCGAAATGACGCCTTTCATGCTTTTTTTGAGGACCCGCTTCGAAGATCTTCGTCCGATGCTGAAAAATACGGTTCCAATGCGGATCGCGTTGCACAAGCATCCCGGCGTCAAAGGCGTGGTCGAAGCCGGCACCGAGCTACTGCGGATGGTGCCCGGAATCGAGATCGTCGATCTGCATCAGCCG
>DASSSM010000330.1:0-3336 GCA_035708425.1 Pseudolabrys sp. | reverse complement strand
GGAGAGAAGCTTTACCGGTTTGTCGGGGTCATCCTTCAACCCGACCGCATCAAGTCTTGCGAGAGCCTGCGCGCGAATATCAGGGAACGCACCAAGTGGCCTGCCACAAATCCACTTCCTTCGGTCGGTGCCAACGATGGCGAGCGCGAGGTTCTCGACCGGTGACAGGTCAGTAAAGACGTTGGTGATTTGAAATGTGCGACCCATGCCGAGTTTGGTGCGCTGGCGTTCCGGCAGATAGGTGACATCGGTGTCGAATAGCTTCACCGACCCGGAGGAGGGTTTAAGCGTGCCGGTAACACAATGAAACAGGGTTGTCTTGCCGGCGCCGTTCGGCCCGATAAGCGCGCGCCGCTCGCCGGGCGCGACCTGCAACGAAACCCCGTCGACGGCACGTAAACCGCCGAACACCTTGGCAAGGCTGTCGATCGAGACGGCGGCGATCATGGCTGGCGTTTCAACCTTTTGTCGCGGGTGCGCCAGCGCTCGATGAAGCCTACGATGCCGCTAGGTGCCCAGAGCACGGTCGCGATGAACACGATGCCCATCACCGCCGTGTGCATTTCGAAAAAGCTGCTGACCCAGTTGCGCAGCCCAAGGAAGATTCCCGCCCCGATGAACGGGCCAACGATCGTGCCGGAACCGCCGACGATCGCCATGAGAGAGGCCTCGACCGAAATTTGGAATGAGGCTGCAACCGGGTTGATGAAGCGGTTGTAGTAGACGTAGAGCACGCCCGCGAGACTCGCGATTGCGCCCGAAATGACGAAGGCCACGTAGAGATGCATGGTGGTGCGGTAGCCGAGACTCTGCATCCGGCTCTCGCTCCCTTTGATGCCGCGCAGTGACAGGCCGAAGGGGGATTGCGTAAGAATGCGATAACCGAACGCGCAAAGGATCACGACGGCGAGGACGAAGTAATAGTATGCGGTCTGGGAGGCGATGCTCACGACCGAAACCGACGGCGGCGGCACATTGGTGATGCCATTGTCGCCGCCGGTGAACGACGCCCAGCGGTAGAATGCGCCCCAGATGATGTACCCCAGCGCGATCGTGATCAGGATGAAATAGACGCCGCGCGTGCGGACGGCGCAACCGTAGAGGACCGCAAGCAGTGTTCCGGCGACCAGTCCTGCTGGCGCCGCAACGATCGTCGGCTGCCCGTAACGAACCTGGAGGATGGCCGTGGTGTAGGCGGCCACGGCGAAAAACGACGCTTGGCAAAGCGAGTAGAGGCCGGCGTGGCCGAGCAGAAGGTCGACCGACAACGCTAGCAAGCCGTAAATGTAGATTTGGGTAATCAGGCTCATCCAGTACGGGCCAGCGATGAGCGGCGTGATCAGCGCAGCGGCGAGCGCGGTCAAGGCGAGTATGACCCGGTACGGACTCACGCTCAGCCTTCCCTGCCGAAGATGCCGCGCGGTCGGAACAGCAGCAGGATCGCCATTGGTCCGAATAGCACGAAGTAGGAGAATTCCGGCAGCAGCCAGCGGCCGTAGGCATCGAGCAGGCCGACGATCAGCGCGCCGATCATCGCGCCTTCCAGACTTCCGAGCCCGCCAAATATCACGACCACCAGGGCATAGACCAAAATTTCCCATTCCGCGCCCGGATAGAGCGTAAGGAACGCTCCGCCAACGACACCGGCAATGCCGGCGAGGAAAGAAGCGAGAGCGGAGACGAGAACGAAGAGCCAGTCGATGTTGATGCCGATCGCGCTCACGATTTCACGATCATCGACGCCGGCGCGCACCACCGCACCAATCTGCGTCTTGCGGTAGAGCAACCAAAGCGACAGCCCAACCACGATGCCGAATAGAATGAGCACGAAACGGTAGGCCGGATAGATGATGCCGCCCGGCAGTTCGATTGCCCCACGCAGTTCGATCGGCGTCGGCACCTTGAGATTGTCGCCGCCCCAGATGTGCAGCGCCACGTCGCCCAGCACGAACGCAATGCCGACCGTGAGCAGCACCTGCGCCAGGTGGTTTTCCCCGGTTCGGCTGATCAGGAAGCGGTCGATCAGGTAGCCGAGTGGGATGACAGCAAGTCCGCCACCGAGTACGCCAAGCGCGAAGCTTCCGGTGTAGCGGGTAATCGTCAGTCCGATGTAGCCGCCGACGAGATAATAAGCGCCGTGAGCCATATTCACGACGCGCATCAAGCCAAAGGTGATCGTAAAACCGCTGGCGAGCAGGAACAGGAGTGCGGCGAAGGAAATGCCGTTGATCGCCTGAAGAATGCTGCTGTGCATAACGCGCTGGACGTTGCTATGGCGGCCGCGCAGGCGGCCGGCGGCTTCCGCGAGAGGCCACCGCCGGCGGTCGATGCGGTGGAACTACCGCTTGTAAGGTCCGCGCTTGAGGAACTCCTCCGGCGTCCAGGTCCAAAACTGCGAGACGTTCTCATAGGTCTTGATCGGAACGTTGGTTAGGACCGGTCCAATCACGGGGTGATTGATCTTCTGGATGCGCGTCACGTACACGTTTTGGATTGGGTTATCGAATTCGTCCATCTTGAGCGTGCCGCGCGGCGCCTTGACCGTCGCACTGCGCATCGCCTTCAGGAACGCGTCCTTGTCCTCGACGTTACCTTTGATCGCCTCAATCGCGGTACGCGTCCAAAGGCTCGCGGTGTATGCGGACTCGGCAAACCATGATGGCAGCCTCTTGTATTTTTTGGCGAACGCATCGACGAACGTTTTGTTATCCGGTGTGTCGAGGCCGGCGGCATAATGCAGCGAGTTGCCGATCATGCCGACAGCGCGGTCGTCCATCTGCGGCAGTGCATCCTGGTGCATCCAGTAACCGCCGTAGATCTTGTACTTCTTATCCATGCCGAAGCTGAACCAGGCCTCGAAGAGCCGGATGCGGTCGGCGCCAACGACGACTGCGACGACTGCGTCGGAATCCTGCGCGATCGCGGCGACGGTCGGGCCGTAGTCTTTGGTGCCGATCGGGTTCCAGATGATCTTCGCCACCTTGCCACCGAGTTCCTTGTAGGTTTGCACGATGCCGAGCGTCACTTCGTGGCCCCAAGTATAGTCCTGGCCGATGAATGTGACGTTGCGCGCACCGAGCTCCTTGAAAAGATAGTCGCCGAAGGGATGGCCGATCTGGCTGGCGGACACCGCAGTGCGAACCACGGTTGGCGTGCGATTCCACTTCGTCACATCGTCGGCGCCGGCGGTATCCATCACCAGCGGAATGCCGGTCTCCTTGCTAACCTGCGCCACGGCTGGGCCTTCGTGCCCACAGAGCGGGCCGATCATGATTTGCACCTTCTCCTGGTGCACGAGGCGGCGCGCTTGGGTGATGGCTTGATCGGGATTGCAAG
>DASSSM010000329.1:0-2324 GCA_035708425.1 Pseudolabrys sp. | reverse complement strand
TCACCGGGCAGACTTTGAGCGCGAGCGCGAGCGGGCCGATCGCCTGTTGGCAGAGCTGCTCCAGGCGACTGCCGAGACCATGGCGGCGAAGGAAGCGACGGCACGGCTTGAAGGCGAACTGTCGGCGCTGCGGACCGGTGGCCGCGCGATTGGCGGCCAAGAACAAACCGCACGCCGACTGGGACATCTCGCCGCGACCATAGTGGAAGCAGACCGCAAGGCTTGTCGCTAACAACCCGTGTCCTTTTTTGCACTCCAGCGACTGTGAAGCACGCATGACAAACATCGCCGATATTCGCGAGATGAAGGCACGCATTACCGTGTTCGGGGTCGGCGGCGCCGGCGGCAATGCCGTCAACAACATGATCGCGGCCGGCCTGCAAGGCGTCGATTTCGTCGTCGCCAATACCGATGCCCAGGCGCTCACCAGGTCCAAGGCCAAGCACATCATCCAGATGGGCGTTCGGGTGACTCAAGGCCTGGGCGCTGGCGCTCAGCCCGAAGTGGGACGCGCCGCAGCCGAGGAGGCGAGCAATGCGATCCGGGATCATTTGACCGGCGCGCACATGGTGTTCATCACCGCCGGCCTAGGAGGTGGCACCGGTACCGGCGCGGCCCCAGTTATTGCCGAGGCAGCGCGTGAGCTTGGCATTCTAACCATTGGCGTGGTCACCAAGCCATTTCACTTCGAGGGCCAGCGCCGCATGCGCCTTGCCGAAGCCGGCATCGCGGAGCTGCAGAAGGTGGTGGACACGCTGCTGATCATCCCGAACCAGAACCTGTTTCGCGTGACCACCGAGGATACCACTATTGCTGGCGCCTTTGCCATGGCCGATCAGGTGCTTTACGCCGGTGTGGCCTGCATCACCGATCTGATCGTCAAGGAAGGTCTGATCAATCTCGACTTTGCGGACGTGCGCGCCGTCATGCGCGAAAAGGGCAAGGCGATGATGGGTAGGGGCGAAGCTTCCGGCGAGAAGCGCGTGCTCGCCGCCGCTGAGGCTGCGATTTCCAATCCGCTGATCGAGGACCCCTCGATCAAGCGCGCCAGCGGCCTACTCATCTCCATCACTGGCGGCAAGGACATGACTCTATTTGAGGTCGACGAAGCGGCCACCCGCATCCGTGAAGAGGCCGACCAGGACGCCAACATCATCGTCGGCGCCATCTTCGACGAAAGCCTGGAAGGCATCGTCCGCGTCTCGGTGGTGGCAACCGGCATCGACAACGCCGGCCCGACGTACCAGATAAAGCCTGCGGAAAGCGCCCTCAGAGAACTCGCTGGCAAGCTGCGCAACGACAGCCGTCGCATTGACGACCGCAGCGAGTTTCCTGCGCCGCCACAGTCCGAACGGCCAGGGCCGACGGCCCGTCACCCCGAAGGACGACCGGCGACGCCGATTTCGGACTATACGCGCAAAGCGGCGCCGCAGGGCCTTGATCCGAACGGCCGTTCCTCTCCTGGGCGCAATTTAATCGAGGAAGACGTTCTCGATATCCCGACCTTCCTGCGCCGCAAGGCCATCTGAGCAGCCAATGGAAGATTAATCAGTAGTTAACCATGCGGTCGCCTAATGCGAACGATTGGGGAATTAGAAAATAATCACCATGTCGAACCCTGCGACGCGACGGAAGTCGATACGTTTTTGCGGCCAATCCTACCTCGCGTTTGTGCTCACGCCGGAACCGCCGATCTTCGAGTGGCTTGCCAATTTCGATGAGTGGAGCAGCCAGTTCGCGGAATACTTCGCCGACAAGCCGATAGTGCTCGACGTGTCGGCCGTGAAGTTGAGCAATGCCGCAATCGTGCACCTCGTCAACGAGCTGCGGACGCGCAACATTCGCATCCTGGGGCTGCAAGGGCTCGAGCAGACCGAGCTCGGGCCTGACTTTCCCCCCGTTTTGAAAGGTGGCCGTGCGGTGACAGTCGCCGAGCCGCCGGAGGCAGCACCGCGCGACTCCCAACCTCCTCACAAGGAACCGGCATCGCTGTTGTTGGAAAGCCCGGTGCGCTCGGGCCAGTCAATTGTTTTCCCAAACGGCGACATTACGGTGCTCGGCTCGGTCGCCTCAGGCGCCGAAGTCATTGCCGGCGGCTCGATCCACATTTATGGGGCTCTTCGAGGCCGCGCCTTCGCGGGTTTGGCAGGAAACCGCGGTGCGCGCATTTTCTGCAACCAAGTCGAAGCCGAGCTGCTCGCCATCGACGGCCATTACCGAATCGCTGACGAAATCGAACCGAGCCTCCGCAGCAAACCCATACAGGCTTGGCTGCAAGGCGACGTGATCTTTATCACCCCTCTCAACTGAAGCCGTCTTTTAGG
>DASSSM010000328.1:0-2247 GCA_035708425.1 Pseudolabrys sp. | reverse complement strand
CTGGCTCATCAAGCCGCAGCACCGCCCGGCAATCCTCGCGTTCTATGAATTTGTGCGCGTCGCCGATGACATTGCCGACCATGCCTCGCTGACAAGCCAAGAAAAGGTTGACCGCCTCAATGGACTGGAGGCGAGCCTGCTTGGAAAATCGGATCAGGAGCCTGAAGGCGTGAGGCTGCGCGGCGTTCTCGAAGCGCAACGGCTCACCCCGCGTCACGCGCAGGATCTGCTCGACGCGTTCCGGCAGGACGCCATCAAGCAGCGATACGCGAACTGGGATGATTTGATCGACTACTGCTCGCGATCGGCGATGCCTGTCGGCCGTTTCGTGCTCGACGTGCACGGAGAATCAAAAGCGACCTGGCCGGCCAACGATGCGCTATGCGCGGCCTTGCAGATCATCAACCATCTGCAAGATTGCGGATCCGATTATCAAAGACTCAACCGCATCTACATTCCGCTCGACGCCATGGCGGCAGCGGGTGTGAGCGTCGACATGCTTGCCCGCAATCGGGCGAGCCCCGCGCTGCGCGAATGTCTCAAAGGGCTCGTGGCGCAAACCGCGGCCCTGCTGCGGGAAAGCGAGGGCTTCGCGGCGAGCGTGAAAGACAGGCGCCTCGGGCTTGAGATTGCGGTGATCCAGACGCTCGCCAAACGCCTGTTGCGGATTCTCGCAAGGCGCGATCCCCTGAGCGAACCTGTTCATCTGAGCAAAGCGCAGGCTGCGGGCTATGCGATGCGCGGCGCCGTCGGTGCCGGATTGCACCGGCTGTTACGCGCCGTCGTGCCGGCGCACAGGTATCAGGTGCAATGACGGCACAGGTCCAGCAGCCCGGGGATGCCCGCCCGGCGGCCGCGCGGGCGGGCGGCAGCTCATTCTATCTCGCCATGCGCATCCTCGGTCGCGAGAAACGCGAGGCGATGTTCGAGATCTATTCCTTCTGCCGCGCGGTCGACGATATCGCCGATGGCGATGTGCCGGGTGACAAGCTGGCGTTGCTCGCAGTATGGCGTGAAAATATCGACGCGCTTTACTTGGGTCAGGTACCGCCGGGCCTTGAAGGTCTTGCGAAGGCGATTTTGCGATACGCACTGGTTAAAGACGATTTCCTTGCGGTCATCGACGGCGTGGAAATGGATGCGCGCGCCGACATCCGTGCGCCGAGCCTCGAGGAGCTCGACCTCTATTGCGATCGCGTGGCCTGTGCCGTTGGACGCCTGTCCGTGCGGATTTTCGGATTGGCGGAATCCGACGGGAAAATGTTGGCCCACCATCTGGGCCGGGCGCTCCAAATCACGAACATATTACGTGATATCGACGAGGATGCCGGCATCGGACGCCTTTATATTCCCCGCGAAGCATTGCAGCTGGCCGGAATCGACACAGTTATTCCCCAATCCGCCGTTACCGACCCGCGGCTCGGGACGGCGTGCACGTTTCTTGCGGAGCGTGCGCGAGGGCATTTCACGAAGGCGAACGAAATCATGGCCAGGTGCTCGCGCCGCAGCGTCCGCGCTCCCAAGATCATGGGCATCGTCTATCGCCAGATGCTCGAGGACATGATAGCGCGTGGCTGGGCGTCGCCGCGCCAGCCGGTGCACGTCAACAAGTCCCAGCTGATATGGATCGCGTTGCGGCATGCGTTCGTCTAAGTCCGGTACTGTCCACATTATCGGGGCGGGATTGGCAGGGCTTGCTGCCGCCATCCGCCTCACGCAGGCGCATCATACCGCCGTCGTCCACGAGGCTACGGCTTATGCGGGCGGGCGATGCCGCTCGTATCACGACTCCGCGACCGACATGCTTATCGACAACGGCACGCATCTGCTGCTGTCGGGCAACCATGCGGCGCTCTCTTTTGTCGGCGCCATTGGCTCGTCGGCGGGTCTGCACGGCCCGAAAGAAGCGGAATTTCCCTTCATCGATCTTGCCAATGGAAAGCAGTGGACGTTGCGCTTCGGCGAAAGCCGGTTTCCGTGGTGGGTCTTCGACAAGGATCGTCGGGTTCCACAAACCAGCCTTGCCGACTATCTTCCGATCGCGCGGCTTGCCTGGGCAAAGTCCGACAAGCCGATTGCCGATGTTCTGAATTGCTCCGGCACGCTCTACACCCGTTTTCTCGAGCCGTTGCTGCTCGCCGCGCTCAACATTGCGCCGCCTGAAGGATCGGCCAAGCTTGCCGGCGTTCTTATCAGGGAAACCATCGGGCTTGGCGGGCAGGCGTGCCGCCCGCTTGTGGCGCGCGA
>DASSSM010000327.1:0-3985 GCA_035708425.1 Pseudolabrys sp. | reverse complement strand
CCGTCCCACAGCATCGGCACGTCGATCGGCTCGCCGGGAATGCGGAACAGGATCGCCGTGAAGGCGCCGCCATAGGTGCCCGAGACGTACATCGCCGTAAGCAGCACGATCGATGCCGTTACGTCCATTTTGTAGGTGAAGGGCAGCGCCAGCGCGACGCCCATCACCAATGTCAATCCTGGCAGCACGCCGACCAGCAGGCCGATGACGATGCCGGTGAACAGCATCGCCATGTTGAGCGGTGTCAGGCAGTGAACGAAGCCGTGGGCGAGCTGGACGAGGATGTCGATCATGGCCTCACCACAAGCTCGGGATCGCGAAGAAAATGTCGGTTGCGCGGTCGAAAGGCGGGACGCCGCGCGGCAGCGATACGTAGGCGATGCGCAGGAAAAGAATGCCGCAGAAGATCGTCACTACGGCTGTCGTGCTCCAGATGGCGACATGGTCCCGGTAGCCGCCGACGTACATAAATGCAGCCAGGAATACGAACGTGCCGAGGATGAAGCCGAGCACCGGCACCAGCACGGCGTAGATGGCCATCAGCACGATGCCGCCGATCAGAAGCCGCGGATAGACGGGCTGCTTTTCTTCGGCGTCAGGCTCGCGGTCGAAGGCCTCGAGAAATCCGGTCGCGTCCCTGTTCCCGACGATCAGGCGCCGTGACAGCTCGAACAGGCAGGAGCCACCCATCAATAGAATGGCAAGGCGCGGCCAGGTTTCCGGTCCGAGCTGACCTGGCCGCGGCGAGTAGACGATGGTGCCGACATACAGATAGAGCGCGACCGCGATGGCGAGACCGACCGCGTAAGGCAGGACCGAGCGGAACAGCGCCTTGTCCATCACCTCTACTCCACTCGTCCCCGCGAAAGCGGGGACCCAGGGCGAAAAAGTGCTGCCGTTGAGATGGCGCTGGATCCCCGCTTTCGCGGGGATGAGCGGAATTCGAAGCAGCACGCAGCGAACATAACGGCTACTAGTTCGTCGCTATCGTCTTCTTCATGTCGTTGAGCTGTTCGTTGACGAAGGCCGGTGCCTTTGAAGCGTCTTCGAAGCTGTTCGGATCCGCGAACTGCTCCTCGAGAAACTTCTTGTATTCGGGCGACTCATAAACCTTGGCCAGCGCATCCGAAAGTTTCTTCACGACGTCGGGCGGCGTGCCGGCGCGCACGACAATCGAGCGGAACTGCGGCAACGCGACCTTGTAGCCGAGCTCGTACGACGCAGGCACGTCCTTGAAGGCCGGCAGGCGCTTTTCGCCGAACAGCAGGATCGGCCGCATCTGCTTGCCGTTGAGGAACTGCGCGACGTCGCCGGCTTGCTCATAGAGCGCATCGGCATGGCCGCCGAGAATCGAGACGTAGCGCTCGCTCGGCTTGGAGAACGGCACCTGCACCACCTTGACGCCTCCACGATCCAATACCGTCAGGGAAAAGTCGTCGACGCTGCCGAAGCCGAGCGTTGCGACCTTCAGCTTGTTCGGATTGGCCTTCGCCTCTTTCGCGAAGTCGTCCCAGGTCTTGAATGGGCTGTCCTGCTTTACGAAGATGAAGGACGGGCCCTTGATCATCACCGCCACCGGCGTGATGTCGTTCATCGTCCAGCGCGGACTTTTGCCGGCGAGCAATGCGTGGCTGTCGGCGATGTAGATCGCCATCGAATAGCCGTCGGCAGGCGCGGCGAGAAGTTTCGCCATGCCGGTCGCGCCCGTGCCGCCTGGCACGTTCACCACCGGAATGCCCTGGCCGAGCATCGGCTCCATGAGCTTGCTGACGAGACGGGCGAGTTGGTCGGCGCCGCCGCCCGGGCCCCTCGGCACGATCAATTCAATGGGACGTTCGGGATAACCGGCTGCCTGGCCGTTGCCGCCGAACGTGGCGCCGAGCGCCATCGCCGCAAGCGCTGCGAAGCTTCGCAAGGTTGAGCGTCTGGTCGAAAATCTGGTCGAACGCATGGACTTGATCCTCCCTGCCATCGGCCGCCTGCTTGTTGCGTCCCGCCCCGCGGCCATGCCGGCAGGGACATTGGTCCGGCTTATGCCCGCCGGTTGATGCGATGAATTCCCGTTATTTGAGACTGAAGTTCTCAATACGATAACAGATGAGCATCGGCCCGCAACGGTGAATCCGAGCCGTTTTGTCCCGCGATTTGGGAATCCAATTCTACAGTGCGCCGCTGTTGCGGGATTTTTTGATTTAGCTCAGCGCCTCTCGATCGGGACGTAAGGTCGCGCGTCCGGTCCGTTATAGAGCATGAGCGGACGCAGCAGGATGTTGTTCTCGAGCTGCTCGAGCACCTGCACCGCCCAGCCTGGCACGCGCCCGACGGCGAAGATCGGCACGAACAGATCGCGCCTGATGCCAAGCAGATGGTAGACGACGCCGGAATAGAAATCGACGTTCACGTTCACGCCGTGACGCGCGTAAGGCGCCATCGCCGCGACGACCGCCTGCAGGATCTCGAACCATTTCGGCTGGCCCATTTCCTTCGACAGGCGCTCGACGCCGGCGCGCATGTGCCGCGCGCGCGGATCCTCCGCCCGATAGACGCGGTGCCCGAAACCGGTGATGGGCACCCCGGCGCCGCGTTTTTCCTTCACATAGGCGGCGGCGCGCGACGGATCGCCGATTTCCTCCGCCATTTTCATCACGTCCTCGGCTGCGCCGCCATGCGCGGGTCCCGACAACGCAGCGATGGCGGCAACGATCGCCGCGTGCAGGTTCGCTTCCGTGCCGATCACAACGCGCGCCGCGAACGACGATGCGTTTGAGCCGTGCTCGGCATGCAGAATGAGATCGCGGTCGATCAGCTGCGCGGCATCGGCGCTGGGCTTCTTGCCGGTCAGCATCCAGAGCAGATTGGCGGCGTGACCGAGCGCCTGGTCGGGCGCGACCGGCTCCTGCCCTTCGCGGATGCGGGAATGCGCGGCAACGATCATCGGCACCTGCGATGTCAACCGCACCGCCTTGCGCAAGGTCGCTTCGCGCGAATTGTCCGCCGTGTCGGGATCGAATGCCGACAGCGCGGAAGCCGCCGTGCGCAGGACGTCCATCGGATGCGCCGACTTGATGGCGCGAATGATGTCGGACACCGGCGACGGCAGCTTGCGCGCCGCCTTGAGCTCGGCGTCGAGGCTCGCAAGTTGCTGCCTGCCCGGCAGTTCGCCGTTGAGAAGCAGAAAAGCGGTTTCTTCAAAGCTCGAATGCTCGGCCAGATCATGGATCGAGTAGCCGCGATAGCGAAGCTCGCCGGCCTTTCCGTCGATGAACGTGCAGGGCGACCGGTCGAAATAGACGCCTTTGAGGCCGCGTTGAATCTTGATCGCTTCGGCCGTTTCGGTCATTGATGCCCTCGTTACCAATCGTTCTCACGCGGTGAGAAGCATGGATTTGCTCGATCGGCTGCTTGATAACGCAAGGCGCCGTGATCGCAAAATCGTTTTGCCCGAAGGCGACGATGCGCGCATTGTCGCCGCCGCCGCGCGCCTGCAAGCCGAGAAACTCGCACGCCCCATTCTCCTTGGCGCGGCTGACGCCATTGGCAAAATCGCCAGCCAGGAAAAAGTCTCACTGGACGGGATCGACATTGTCGATCCGCGCAGCGATACCCGCCTTAAGAGTTACGGCGCGGCGCTTTCACGGGCACGCGAGTCGATGACGCCGGCAATGGCAACACGCCTTGTCGGCAAGCCGCTTTATTTCGGCGGCATGATGGTGCGCCAGGGCGATGCCGACGCAATGGTCGCCGGCTGCGCCAGCCCGACGCGGCGCGTGATCGAGGCCGGCCTGATGACGTGCGGTTTGGCGGAAGGCATTGCGCTGCCGTCGAGCTATTTCCTGATCCTCGTTCCGGATTTTCTCGGCAAGGGTCCGAAGCCCTTCGTTTTCGCCGATTGCGCCGTCAACGCCGATCCGGGCGCGAGCGAACTTGCAGATATCGCGATTGCATCGGCGCGCAGCGCACAAGGGCTGCTCGGCGAAAAGCCGCG